>NZ_JBTCWL010000052.1:0-28599 GCF_054325275.1 Oryzihumus sp. | reverse complement strand
CGCCACCCCCAAGGGCGTGTTCGTCGTCGGTGGCGGCATCGACGCGGTCTACCTGCGGATGGACGGCATCAACAAGCTCGGCTACCCCGTCCAGGACGAGTACGCGATCCCGGGCGGCACCCGCGTGGACTACAGCTCGGGGATGACCTTCACGTGGAACCCCCAGGCCGGCGCGCACGCCCTCCCCGGCGGGCCCCGCCTGTACTGGCTGCGCACCGGTGGGGGCACCAGCCCGCTCGGCTTTGCCACGGCCGAGATGAAGGCCGTGGCCGGCGGCTGGGGCCAGTCCTTCCAGAAGGGCTCGGCCTGGTGGATCGCGGCGACCGGCGCGCACCGGACGGCCAACGGCATCGGGTGGAACTACGCCCACGTCGGCGGTCCGGCCTCGGCGCTGAAGTTCCCGACCAGCGAGGAGTACGCCACGGCGACCGGCACCCGGCAGGACTTCCAGGGTGGCCACATCACGTGGGACCGCGCCAGCGGCCAGATCGCGGTGGTCTACGCCTCCTGACCTGACGCGGGCGTGACGAAGGGGCTGTGCCGGACGGCACAGCCCCTTCGTGCTGTATGGCGGGTGGTCGCGCCTGCCGGTCAGACCAGCCGCGAGGGCAGCAGCGCCATGTGCAGGTCAACCCGCGTCCCGAGCATGCCCTGACCGTTGCCCGGGTAGAGCCATAGGCGGTTGGACGTATCGCGTGCCAGGACATCCGGGATCTGGTCACCGTTGAGGTCGCCGATGCCGGCGATCGCGTTCATGACGTTCCAGCCCGCGCCGATACGGACCCGGCCCAGCCAGCCACCCTTGCCGTCGGTCAGGTAGGTCCACAGGACGCCGGTGGCCTTCTGGCGCACCAGCAGGTCAGCGCGGCCGTCACGGTTCATGTCGCCGGCACCCACGACGACGTCCATGGCGTTCCACCCGGGACCCATCGACACCCCGGCACCGTGGCCTCCGCAGGTCCCCGAGCCGGGGTACAGCATGAGGACACCAGTGGAGGCGTTGACCCCGAGGAAGTCCGCGTTACCGTCCCCTGTCAGGTCACCAGCGCCGGCGAAGATCGATGTTGTCGCCCAGCTACCCGGGACCTCGGTGCGCGCGCCTGGCGCCCCCGTGGACGTCGTGGGGTAGCACCACAGCTTCTTGGTCGCCCCGTCACGTGCCAACAGGTCGGAGCGGCCGTCGCCGTTGAGGTCGCCGGCGAAGCCGAGCCGGTCCATCGTCTGCCAGTTGGAGCCGACCTTCACCGGCGCGGTGAAGCCAGAGCTCTTGCCGCGGTAGAGGTACAGCGTCCCCGTCGTGGTGGCAATCAACAGGTCCGGCACCCGGTCACCACTGCGATCGCGTCGCAGGAAGTCGGCGTTGACCACGGTGAACCACTCGGAGTTCAGGCCCAGGAGGCTGCGGATCGTCTCGCCCGTGACCGCCTTGACCGTGCTGCTGCTGCCGACCAGATCGACGGTGCGCACCCTGCCGCCCCACTCGCCGTTGCCATCCCTGGCGGTCACCACGATGGAGCGCAGCGTCCCGATCTGGGGATAGGCCGACTGCAGCGTCGACGCGACCGTGGTGCGGGTCGATGTCCACGAGTGGCGGGAGCCGGCGATGACGCCGTCGTACGGATCGGACTTGGCGACCAGGTAGGGCTGGTCCCCGGCAGCCATCCAGCCACCGTTCGTCGAGGAGAACTGCGTGAACGCCGCCTTGCCGCCGTAGAGCAGGACCTGGTTGGCAGTCTTGCTGACGGCGTCGTCAGAGGTCCCCTTGGTGTTGACCCTCAGCAGGGTGCCATCGCCCCTGTAGTCGGCCAGCCCGTCGTACACCTGGCACGCGGTGGAGTCACACACATCCCAGGGCTTCCCCGGGTAGGACGGGTGCTCCTTCTCGTAGGTCGCGTACGTCCGGGCAGCGACCGCCTGGCTGCGCAGCGCCTCCGCGCTCCAGGACGACGGCATCTCGTTGGGCACCACACCGCGCAGGTACGACTCCATCGAGGTCACGACCACGGTTCGCTCGACCGTGCCATCCACGATGGCCGTCACGGCATCGGGGAACGCCCTGCGCGTGGAGTCCGGCATGACCAGCCGCACCTGCCCGGCGGTCGCCTGGAACGCCATCGGGCCAGGGCGGGCGGCGCCGTACTCGTTGTGCCAGGCCCCGGCGTACGCGGACTGGAGCTGCAGCAGCGGACCGCTGCGGATGGTCCGCCAGCCGATGATGGCGACGCCCGCCGTCGTCCGTGTCGGCAGCGTGGACGAGCGGTCCAGGCCGTCGGTGAACGACAGGCCGGCTGCGGGGTCAACCTGCGTGGTGTTGTCGGAGTCGCCGCTGATCCGGATCCGTAGCGAGGGGATCGGCGCCTGCGCCTGGAGGGTCGTGCCCGGGTAGTAGAAGTCCAGGATCTGGGTGTGGGTGAGTCCCCTCGTCGCCGCACCGTAGGCGCCGTACTGGGACATTCCGTGGCCGTGTCCCCAGCCGTGGCCGTTGATCACGACGGTCGGCCCTATCGGGAGCGACTCGGCCCGGGCGGACACCACCGGGCCCGTCGTGGCCAGCACCGCGGCACCGGCCACCGCCGGCACGAGGACGCGCGCGACCCGAGCTGAGCGCAGCCAAGAGGGTAGAGAAGATCGTGGCGTGAACATCCCTGCAGGTTAGGTCGGCGAGTCAGGCGATTTCAGGCAAATAGACAAGACTTGACGCACCCGCAAGAGCCTGCCGAGCCGATGGCGGTCCAGCGCGGGCCCTGTGGTTGCCTTGACCCCGTGACGACCGAAGACACCGGGGCCGCCGCCAGCCGCAGCGTGCTGGGACGAGGCTCGATCTACACCCTCGGCACTGCCGCGCCGATCCTGGCGAACGCCGCCGTCACCCCCGCGGTCACGCGCATCCTCGGCTCGCACGAGTACGGCCTGGTCGCCACCGCGATCGTGGTGATCCAGATCGGCATGATGGTCGGCTCCCTGGGCATGCCTTCGGTCATCACTCGCCACGGGCTGCTCGGCGGCTCAGGCGTGGCCGGGGCCCGCGCCCTGTTGCTGCGGGGATCCGCCCTGACCGCGGCCCTGGCGGTCCTCGGGGAGGCGACCACCCCCCTGTGGCGCCCCCTGGCCTCCCCCGACCTGCGCACGGTCCTGGCGATCGCCATCGGCGCCAGCGCGTTCTTCGTCGTCGTCGAGAACGCCCAGGCCATGCTCCGCGTACTCGACCGGCCCGGCGCCTTCGTGAGCCTGTCGCTGCTGGCAACCCTGGGCGGGCCGTGCACCGGTCTCCTGCTCATCATCCTGAACCCCACCGCCGAGGGCTACGTCCTGGGGCTCCTCATCGGCTACGCCGTCTCTGCCGCGACCGGAATCGCGCTCTCCCTCCGCGGCGGCAGGCCGGGCCACGAGCCGGGTGACACCCGCGCCGCCCTGAAGCTGGGGCTTCCGATGCTGCCGCACATGGTGGCGCTCTACCTCGCCAACGGCGCCATGGTGTTCCTGGCCGGCGCCATGTACGGCTTCTCGGCCGCCGCCCGCCTGCAGGTGGCCCTGCTGATCGGGGTCTCCCCCGGCGTGATCACCTCGGCGCTCAACAACTCCTGGGCGCCCACGATCTTCCGGACCGATCCCGCGGACCGTCCGGTCGTGCTCGCGCGCACGACCGGCGACATCGCCACGCTGGCAGCCCTCGTCGCCGGCGGCGTGTCGGTGCTCTCACCCTGGCTGTTGCGCCTGGCCGCCGGCCCGGGCTTCGGGCCCGACGAGCTCGTGCCGTCGGTGGGCATCGCCGCCTTCGGCACGGTCATCGCCGTCGGCTATCTCGCCAACGTGCACCTCGTCTTCGCCGCCGGGCGCTCCGTCGGGCTGTCCGTGGTGACCCCGGCCAGCCTGGTCGTCGGGCTGGCTGTGGCGGCTGTCCTGGGCAGCGCGGACCCCATCCTCATCGCCGCCGGCTTCCCCGCGACGTATGCCGCCCTGGCCCTGGGCTCGATGTGGTTGCGGCGACGCGTCGGCGGCCCGCACTGGGACCAGCGCGTGCTGCTCCGCCCGCTCGTCGGCGGCGCGCTCTTCTGCGCCCTCGGGGCGCTGCTGCCGGTCACCGGGGGGTGGCTGTGGCTGCGCCTGCCGATCGCAGCCGGCCTCGGGGCGTTGACGCTGCTGCTCGGCCGGAAGGTGCTCCGCGGCTGACCGGGCCCTAGCGCTGCGGTCGGATCCAGTCGACCGGACCGCCCTGCCAGGCCTCCCCGCGCGGCAGCGGCCGCGGCAGGTGGCTGAAGGGATGGCGCAGGAAGTCGATCGCCCGGGGTTGTGCGGGTGCGGCCGGCGCAATGGCCTCCGCCGCCGGGGCGCTGCCGGGCGACGCGGAGGGCGCGGTCGTTGGGGCAGGGGCGGGGCGACCGCCGGCGCGCTGGGAGATCCCCAGGACGTTGGCCGCCTTGGCCAGCGGCGCGCCGAGCCAGTACGCCGTCCCCGCGGTCAGCGACGCCGGGTGCTCCCAGCCGGCCAGGGAACGCAGCTCCTCCGGCGAGCGCAGGTAGTCGCCACCCAGCTCGGCCAGGGCCACGAGCTGGGCCTCGGCGACGTCCGGGTGCTCGTCATGTACCTCCGGCCAGCCATCGCGCAACCGCTCGTAGGCGCCCGGTGCGTCGCCGGCGAAGGTGGGCGGCGGACCGTAGACGGCGGCCTCCAGACCCAGCGACGCGGCATACCAGACCGAGGTGGACAGGCGGTTGGTGACCACCCGGCTCGCCTGTCGCATCCCGGTGAACAGCCGGGGCAGGAAGAGGGGGTCGAACCGGCCGCCCGCGCTCACGACGGTGTTGCCGCCGATCTGCCACGCCTCGACCAGTGCCCGGTCGGTCAGGTCCTCGACGTGCAGGCAGATCGTGGCCGGCCCTTCCTTCTCCAGGTAGTAGCGGGCGAGGGCGCCGTGGTCGGCCTGCACCTTGGCCACGTGAGTGCCATGCATGGGCATGATCAACGGACGCCGCCCGTCGAGGGCCGGCTCCGGCAGGTCGCCGGACTCGGCCATGCGGCGCAGGTAGAGCCAGGGGGCACCGATGGCAACCGACGGACGGTCCGAGGCCGCGGGGTCCCAGGCCCGGGAGGAGTGGGACCACACCAGCAGCCGGCGGCGGTCGCCGTCCGCCCCGACCTTGGGGAAGTCGCCGAAGTTGGTCTCGAGCGGCGACGTGACGACCCACCCGTGCTGGAGGAGGCCGTTGAGGTGCCGGGTGCGGCAGCCGCAGTAGTGGCTCAGCACGCCCGAGTGGCCGTAGAAGTGGTTCTGGATGTCCATGGGTCTGTGCTCCTCAGGCGTCGTGCAGCAGCTTGACGTAACGGTCTGCCAGCGTCTCCCAGTCCCACGGGGTCAGCCCGCCACGGTCCGGTCGTCTGGGCACGCGCAGCTGCGCCTGTGTCGTCGCGGTGGTCAGGGCGGCCAGGTCGCCTCGTGGCACGACCGTCACGTCGGCGGCGCCGCTGCGTTCGAGCTCACGCGCGACCCCGACGTCGTAGGTGACGACCGCGGCTCCGGCCGCGGCCGCCTCCACCTGGGTCAGCTGGAAGCCCTCGGCCGCGACCGAGGGGTTGACGTAGACCGCGCCGTCGAGCAGCGGGCGCATCTGCTCGACGCTGCAGCGCCCATGCAGGACGACGTGGTCGAGTCCCAGTTCCCGGACGCGCATCCGGGCTGCAGCCAGCTCCGGTCCGTCGCCGACCAGGTGGGCGGGTGCCGTGTGCCCCGCGTCCCGGGCAGCGCGGACGACGTCGAGGAAGTCACGCCAGCCCTTCTCGGCGACGACCCGCCCGACGAAGACGAGCTGCCTGGGCTCGGGCGCCGCGTCCGGCGGGGAGGTGTCCCCGGAGTCCATCCACCGGGTGAGGTCCACGCCGTTGCCGAACGGCACGCTCGCACGCCCGGACAGCTCACGCACGAACGCCGCGGTCTGTTCGGACACGGCCAACACCTCGGTCGCACGGCGCAGCACCTGGCGCCCCATGGTCCGGTCGACGAGGAGGCTGCCGTGGCGCACCGCCGCGGACTCGGTCACCACGTGGCCCGCGCCGTGCTCGGTGTGCAGCACCGGGACCCCTGCCCGGCGGCCCCACTGGACACCCAGCCAGGACATGAGGAAGAACCTCGTGTGGGTGCTCACGTGCGTGACGCCGGCGCGCCGGGCCCGCTGCGAGAAGCCCCGCCAGTCACGCGGGTCGGGGAGGGCGGTCACGCCCTTGACGTCCGCCCGGCGCCGCATCGACTCGATGGTCAGCTCCCCCGACTCGACCACGCGCTGTTGCGCCCCCAGGTAGCCCAGGGTGACCCTGACGCCACGCGCCACGAGCCGCGGGAGCAGGGCCTGAAGGTGCTCCTCCACGCCACCGTGGCTCTCGGCGTAGTTGGTCGTCACGACGAGCAGGTGGGTACTGCGGGTCATGGGCGGCAGAATCTCCTCGGCGGGGGCTGCAGGGAGGCTACCCCAGCATGGCGTGGCACCCGTAGCGAGCACGTCAGGCCGAGCCGGTGCGCAGGTGGCACGCCGGCGGGCTCTAGTGTTGGGTCCGATGAGCAACGAGGATGTATGGCTGGTGGTGCCCCTCTTCAACGAGGCGGCGGTCATCGGGGACGTCGTCCGGCACGCCCGGCTGACCTTCCCCAACGTGGTGTGCGTGGACGACGGCAGCTCCGACGGTGGGGCCGAGCAGGCCGAGGCCGCGGGCGCCGTCGTCGTGCGGCACCCCGTCAACCTGGGTCAGGGTGCCGCCCTGCAGACCGGCTTCGAGTTCGCCCTGTCCGTGCCCACGATGCGCTGGGTCGTGACCTTCGACGCCGATGGTCAGCACCAGGTGGACGACGTCGAGGTCATGCTGGAGATGGCCCGCCGCGACGACCTCGACGTGGTGTTCGGGTCCCGCTTCCTCGATGACCGCACCAAGCCGAGCCTGGCCAAGAAGATGGTGCTCCGCGCGGCGGTCGGCTACACCAACCTCACCACCGGCACACGGCTCACCGATGCCCACAACGGTCTGCGGGTGCTGTCCCGCGACGTGGTGTCACGACTCGACATCACCCAGAACCGCATGGCCCACGCATCGGAGCTGGTGGCCCAGATCGGTGACCTCGACGTCCGTTACGCCGAGAGCCCCGTGCACATCCTCTACACCGACTACTCCCGCTCGAAGGGGCAGTCACTGTGGAATGCCGTCAACATCCTCGCCGAGCTGATCCTGCGATGACCTCCCTCGCACCTTCGGAGACGGGCACGCCATGAAGATCGTCCTCATCCAGATCCTGCTGATCGCCGTCGTGCTCTTCGTGGCGATGCGCATGCTGCGCTCGCGCGGGGACCGCACGAAGGCCGTACGGCGGATCGGGCTCGTCCTGTTTGCCGCCTTCGCCGTGTGGTCGATCCTGTTCCCCTCGGTGTGGAACCAGATCGCCAGGGTCGTCGGCGTCGGTCGTGGCACCGACATGGTCCTCTACGCGCTGGTCGTGGCGTTCCTCAGCTTCACGGTGACCACCTACCTGCGGTTCCGCGACTTCGAGACCCGCTACACCAAGCTGGCCCGCCGCATCGCCCTCGACGAGGCGCAGGTGCCGCCGGGTGGTTCCACGCCTGAGCCGCCCGCGTCTGGCGAGCCGGAACGCGACACCCTCGGCGGCTGACCCGAGCACACGACACAGGGGACGACCCGCCCCGAGGCGGTGTCGTCCCCTGTGCTGTGTGCGTCTGCGTTGTGGCGTCGCTGGGCGATCAACCGTAGAAGGAGAGCACCCCGTCGATGACCCGCTGCTGGTCGGCCTCGGTGAGCTCGGTCGCACACGGCAGCGACAGGCCTCGGGCGAACAGGTCATCACCGACCTGGCCGCCGAGCCGCGCCGCGTCGGCGAACGGGGGCTGCGCGTGCAGCGGGCGCCACAGCGCCCTGGCGCCGACCCCCACCGACTCGAGGTGCTTGAGCAGCCCGTCACGCCCGCGGGGATCATCCTCGGGCACCAGCACGGAGTACAGCCAGTAGGTCGCATCGAAGCCGGCGACCCGCGGGGGCAGCACGAGACCCGTGCCACCCAGGGCCGCGTCGTAGCGCGCTGCGATGGCGCGCTTGGCCGAGACGAACTCCGGCAGCCGCTCGAGCTGGGCCACTCCCAGCGCTGCAGCGAGGTTGGTCAGGCGGTAGTTGTAGCCCACCTCGTCGTGCAGGTAGCCGACGTCCGGGACCTTGGCCTGAGTCGTGAGGTGCCGCGCCCTCGTAGCCAGCGCCTCATCGTCAGTGACGATCATGCCGCCGCCGCCCGTGGTGGCGATCTTGTTGCCGTTGAAGGAGAAGGCGCCGACCCGGCCCACCGTCCCGGTGTGCTTGCCGGCGAACCGGCCAGCACTCCACGTGGCGCCCAGGGACTCGGCCGCGTCCTCGAGGATGGCCACGCCGTATCGCTCGCACACCTCGACGAGGGGCTCGATGTCGGCCGGCTGGCCGAGGACGTGGACGACCTCGACCACCTTGGGGAGTGCCTCGCCCGCCGTCACGCGCCGCTCGAGCTCGGCCTCCAGCAGGGCGGAGTCGAGGTTCCAGGTGCGCCGCTCCGAGTCGACGAACAGCGGTCGTGCACCCAGGTAGGCCACCGGGTTGACCGAGCCGACGAAGGTGAAGTCGGCCACGGCCACCTCGTCACCAGGCTCGACACCGAGCAGGATCAGCGCGACGTGGAGGGCGGCCGTGCCCGTGGAGCAGGCCACGGCATACCGCGCGCCGACCGCGTCGGCGAACTCACGCTCGAACCGCGAGACGAACGGACCGACGGACGAGACGAACCCCGACTCGACCGCCTCGAGCACATAGTCGCGCTCCCGCTCGCCGATGTTGGGGACGGCCAGCGGCACGGTGCCCTCCGGGCCGCGGGCGCCGGGGACGTGGACCTCTCCGGGGACGCCGCTCATCGCTGGTATCGGGCAGCGCGGTCGAGGTCGGCGCGCGGTCGCAGCCACTCGGCGGTCTCGCGCAGCCCGTCCTCCAGGCTCACGGAGGGCGCCCATCCCAGCAGGTCGCGGGCCCTGGTCGGGTCTGACAGCAGGATTTCCACCTCGGAGCCGTCGGGGCGCAGGCGCTCCTCGTCGGTGACGATCTCGGCGTCGGATCCGGTGACCTTCTTGCAGATGTCGACGACCTCACCGACCGACACCGTGCGACCGGTGCCGAGCTGGACGGTCGTGCCGGGGGCCAGGTCGGTGGCGGCCGCCTTGACGAACCCGTCGCAGGTGTCGGTGACGAAGGTGAAGTCGCGCTTCGGGGAGACCGCACCGAGGCGGATCTGCGGGGCGCCGGCGAGCATCTGGCCGAGGACCGTGGGGATGACCGCACGGGCGGACTGCCGCGGACCAAACGTGTTGAACGGCCGCAGGACCGTCACCGGGGTCGCGAACGACAGCGCGTAGGACTCGCACATCTTGTCAGCACCGATCTTGGTGGCGCTGTAGGGCGACTGGCCGCGCAGCGGGTGCGTCTCGGTGATCGGCACCTCGTCGGGCGTGCCATAGACCTCGGAGGTGGAGGTGTTGATCATCCGGGGGGTCCCGTGCCGACGGACCGCCTCCAGCACGTTCAGCGTGCCGGAGATGTTCGTCTCCACGTAGGAACGGGGAGCAACATAGGAGTAGGGGATCGCGATGAGCGCGGCGAGGTGCATCACGACATCTGCGCCCTCGACCGCGTTGAGCACGTGCTCAGGGTCGCGGATGTCACCGAGGACCACCTCGGCCTGCCCGTCCCGCACCGCCTGCTTGAAGGTCTCGGACTCCTCGAGCCAACCGGTCGTCCCGAACGAGTTGTAGAGGCAGAACGCCTTCACCCGGGCTCCGTCCGCGACGAGTCGCTCGACCAGGTGGCTGCCGATGAAGCCGTCGGACCCCGTCACGAGGACGGTCTTGCCCGCGAGGGCGGGGGTGGTGGTGTTCATGGCCGCCTGCTGAGGCTCGGTCACGCCTGTCCTTTCGCTCGGGCAAGGTCCTTGGGAGTGCCCACGTCGATCCATTCGGAGGAGATGCCCCACGCCGAGACGCGGTCGCCACGGTCCAGGCACATCTGCACCAGATCAGGCATCGTACTTGGCTGGCCCTCAGGCAGGAGAGCCAGCGCCGCGGGCGACACGGCATAGACCGCGGCGTTGATGTCCACGTTGACGGTGGGTTTCTCCGAGATGCCGGTCACCACGTTGCCCGGCCCGGTCTCGACCACACCGAAGGGGATCTCGTGCTGGTAGCTGCGCGTGGCGAGGGTGACCTCCGAGCCGCTGCGCTCGTGGAACTCCAGCAGCGCCGAGGGGTCGAACTGCACCATCAGGTCGCCGTTCATCACGACGACCGGGTCAGCCAGGTCGGGACGCTCGGCGCGCAGCAGGGTCAGCGAGCCAGCGGTGCCGAGGGGTCGCTCGGGGCTCTCGTGCAGGTAGCGGATGTGGCAGCCCAGCCGGCTGCCGTCACCGAGGTGCTCGACCACCTGGTCGGCGAGGTGGTTGACGCTCACGTAGATCTCGCGGATGCCGCCCCCGACGAGGTTGAGGACGATCCACTCGATGATGCTGCGCCCCGCCACGGTCATGAGGGGCTTGGGCGTGTGCCGGGTCAGCTCGCCCAGGCGGGTGCCCTTGCCCCCGGCCATGATGACCGCGACGTTGGGAAGTGGCTCGGTGCCGACGACGTCGGACAGCGTGTGCAGCCCCACCAGTCGGCGCGCGGCGTCGACCTCCGGCACCACGTCGATGCGCAGGGCGCGCATGAGGTCCAGCACCAGCGGGCGCGGTGACCCGGCCTCGACGGTCTGCGGCGTGGTGGTGGCGAAGGGCAGCGCCGGGTCCTCCAGCCCTGCGCCCTTGAGCAGCGCGCGGCGCAGGTCACCGTCGGTGAGCAGGCCCGCGAGGGTGCCGTCCTCGGCGATGAGCAGGCATACCGTCAGCGCGGACCGGTCGACGACCTCGAGGGTCTCCCGGATGGTCGCGCTGGTGGGGGCACAAGCCTGCTGCAGGTCTCGCAGCGTCACCGGGCCTCCAGGATCAGGTCGACGAATGTCTTGACCCGGGGTGAGCCGGGTGCTGCTCGCACGATATCGAGGACGCGCACGCTGGCGTCACCGGCCCCGTAGGGGTTCACGACCTGCCGGCACAGCGACGCGAACTCCGGTGAGAGGGCGCGCTCCAGCCCGCGTGCCACCTCGACGGCCCCCTCACCGACGTCAATGACGTTGCCTCCACGGAGCCGTCCGCGCTGCCGCTCACCGATGTTGACAACAGGCTTGTGGACGGTTGCCGCCTCGATGATGCCCGAGGAAGAGTTGCCCACGACGACGTCGACCGTGCGGAGCACCGCCGGGTAGTCACGCCCCAGCGCCTCGACGAACCGGAACCGGGGCTCGACGGAGGCGAGGGCTGACAGCGCGGAAATGATCTCGTCGCGGCCCTCGTCCACGCCGGGGTAGGTCGCGATGACCGTGCCGCACCGGTCGAGCGTCGCCTGCGCCGCCGCCCGCGCCCACTCGGCCACCGGCGCCCCCGGCTCCGCCGTCGGGGGGTGGTAGGTGAAGAGCGCGACCGGTCGCGGGACCGGGGAGCCGACCAGGCCTGCCAGGGCCCGGTCATCCAGGGCCTGCGCCTGTGGGAGGCGGTCGAGGCCGGGCGCGCCGGTGTGGTGGACCCGCTCGGGGGGCTCTCCCATCTGGCGGATGCGCGCGGCGGCGTCGGCGGAGGCGACGCAGTGCTGGTCGGCGAGCTTGGTGACCGCGTGACGCACCCGCTCGTCGACCGCACCCTCCGTCACCTCACCACCGTGCAGGTGGACGACCGGGACGGCGAGGAGGAAGGCAGCGGGGACGACGTACAGCAGCTCCCACCGGTCGCCGAGCACCACCAGCACGTCGGCACCGAGGTCCTGGAGGACCTGGCCGGCGCCACGCGCGATGGCTGCTCCGTGCCTGGTCATGCTGTCCGCGCTGACGCCGCGCATGGGTTCGGCCAGCGCGTGGACGCGCCCGTTCCAGCCGTCAGCCGTCCGCGGCATCGCGGCGGCCAGGTCTTGCGGCGTGTAGGCCACGCCCGTGAGGACGTGCAGGTCCACGTCGGGCGCGGCGTCGAGCACGGACAGCACCGGAGACAGGGGGCCGAGGTCTGCCCTGGTGCCGACAAAGACCGCAACGCGGAGCCGGCCGTCCTGCGTCGTGCTCACGCGAGGCCCGACACGTCGCCGATGGTGATGGGGGCCCCGGCCGCGACGTGGCGGGTCACGCTGGCGCCGAACAGGTCCACGGCGGGGCTCAGGCCCCCCTCGGGACGCAGCAGTGAGAGGTGCTCGGCCGCCAGCACGGTGCCAGGCTGGAGGTCGACCGCGGCATGCCAGCTGCGGCGCACGAGTCCGGCGTTCTCCTCCTCCGCCGGCATCCGCCGCTTGACGCCGTCGCCCAGCCCCCGTGCCAGGTCCTTGCTGGACGCGACGTAGTCGTTGAGCTCGCCCGGCTCGAGGCTGGCCGCGTGATCGGGGCCGGGCATCGTGCGGTCGAGGGTGAAGTGCTTCTCGAGGATGCTCGCGCCGAGGGCGACCGCCCCCAGGGCGGTCACCAGTCCCGGCGTGTGGTCCGACCAGCCCACCGGTATGCCGTGCCGCTCCTGGAGCGCGGGAATGACCCGCAAGTTGCACTGCTGGATCGGCGCGGGATAGGCCGAGACGCAGTGGAACAGGATCAGCCCCGGTGCGGCTGCACACGCCTCGACGGCTGCGTCCACCTCGGCTCCGTCTCCCATCCCCGTGGAGACCAGCAGCGTGACGCCCATCCCGGACAAGGCCCGCAGGAACGGCAAGTTGGTCAGCTCGCCGCTGGAGACCTTGAGCGCCGGCAGCCCCAGGTCCACGAGCATCTCGGCGCTACCGAGGTCGAAGGGGGTACTGAGGAACGTGATCCCGCGTTCCTTGGAGTGCTGCTGGAGCTCATGCCACGCCTCGGTGGGCAGGGTCAGCGCCTCCAGCAGCGTGCGCTGGTCCCCGGAGCCGCCCCTCTCCCGCTGGTAGGGCGTGGTGGAAGCGGTCGCCGACACCAGCTGGTCCGGAGAGAAGGTCTGGAACTTCACCGCGTCGGCGCCGGAGTCCGCGGCCACGTCGACCAGCTGGTGGGCGAGCTCGACGCTGCCGTTGTGGTTCACCCCCACCTCGGCGATGACGTACACGTCCCCGTCGGAGGGGACCGCCCGGTCACCGATGGATGCGCTGCGCATGGTCACTTGTCCTCCGTCACGTTGCTTCTGAACTGGCGGGCCGGTATCCCGACGACCGTGGCACCGGCGGCGACGTCCTGCGGCACGACCGCACCGGCCCCCACCGTCGCGCCGGCCGCGACCCGTACGAAGGGCAGCACCGTTGCCGCCGAACCGATCAGGCAGCCGTCGCCGACCTGCACCCCACCGAGGAGGGTCGCCCGCGGCCCGAGGTGGACAGACTCCGCCACCTGGCAGTCGTGCTCGACCACGGCCGCGGTGTTCACCAGGGTGGCCGTGCCGACGACGCTGTTGGGTCCGATGTGGGCGTGCTCCAGCACGGCGGTCCCGGGGCCGAGCGTGGCGGACGTCGCGACGGTCGCGGTCGCGGCGACGAGCGGCGGGAGGCGCAACCCCCGCTCAAGGCAGGTCCGGGCCAGGCGTGCGCGGACGACGTTGGACCCGATGCCCAGCGCCACGGAGCACCCCTCTGCCGCTGCCAGCGCAAGGCCGTCCTCGTCCCGCTCGATGACCGGGAGCACCCAGGGCTTGTCGGGACGGCCGACCACGGCCGCGACCTCCCCCCCTGCGCGCTGGATGACGTCCACCAGGCTGCGGGCGTGACCGGAGGCGCCGAGGACCAGCCAGCGCCCCGGAGCATGGGTAGCGCGGTCAGGCATCACGAGGGGTCCGGGGCGATCCGGGCGATGTGCTCGATCAGGGCGGTGGTGGACACCGACGGGGTGCGCGGGAAGTAGACGACCTCGCAGATGTCGCTGAGGAAGTCGAACTTGCCCTCCCAGTCGTTGCCCATGGCCAGCACGTCGGCCTGGAACTGCGTGACGTAGTCGCGCTTGAGCTCCAGGCTCTCCTCGACGAAGACCTCGTCGACCATCTTCAGGCTGCCGACGATCTCCAGCCGCTCCTCCTGCGAGAAGACTGGTGCGCGGCCCTTCTTGCTGATGTTGAGCTGGTCGGCCGAGACCCCGACCACGAGCCGGTCGCCCAGCCCGGCCGCACGCTGCAGCACCCGGACGTGCCCGACGTGCAGCACGTCGAAGGTGCCGAAGGTGATGACCGTGCGCTCGCTCAAGGACCTGCTCCTTCACGTCGAGAGCCCGGTGCGCGTGCCTTCCGCGCCCCGGGCCTGGGCGCCTCGCAGCCTACCGTGCAGGGGCTAGCCCGCCGAGGCCTGGCTGACGAGGGCGAGTGCGGCGACGGCCGCGTCCACCACCGACTGGTGGGCCAGTCCGGCGCCGTCACTGGGCCGGCCGCCGTTCAGCAGGGCGTCAGCCAGGGCCCGCGCATCCAGCGCGGCGAGCTCCACCCCCACCGGGCGGGCGACCAGGTCGCTGGCCACGACCCGGGCACCCATGGCCAGGGCCTCGCGGACGATGACCGAGTCGCCGTCCCAGGTGGTCGGGCGCAGGAAGACCGCCGAGCGGGCCAGCGCCGCCGACACCTCCGTCGCCGAGAGGTTCATCGACACCTCCACCCAGTCCAGGCCTTCGACCTCGCGTCGCAGCGCCGCCATGTGCGGGCCGTCCTGGTCGTAGGCGAGCACCCACAGCCGCAGCCCCGGACGCTCGGCCCGGGCCAGCCGGACGGCCTCGACCGCCAGCGAGGCGTTGTAGTGGGCCAGCCCCGAGTTGGTGGCCACGGTGACCAGGTCGGGGTCGCGCTCCACCGGCTCGGTCGAGGTGACGCGGGTCGGCACGAACGGCGACACGACGACGACCCGGTCACGCAGACGCTCGGGCAGCACCTCGCGGATCTCGTCGTTGACCGCCCATATCTCGTCGTAGGCGGCGAGGCTGGTGCGCAGCAGCCTCGCGCGCCAGGCGGGCATGCACTCAACCTGGCGGCGGGTGGAGCCGGAGTGCAGCACCACGACGGTCCGCCCCGGCAGCACTGCGAAGACCGGGGCCAGCACGATCGCCCGCCACAGCCGGGTGATGTGGAACAGGTGCAGCGCGCGACGGGCCCGCAGCGCGGGCACTGCCCGGGCGGCCCGCGGGGCCGAACCGGTGTCGACCTGGTGCATCGTCGCGCCGGCGTCGACCAGCCCCGCGGTGAGGTCATGGACGCTGCGGGTCACTCCCCCGACCGGTCCGGGCACCTGGGCCCACTGGAAGACGTGCACGCGCTCGTCGGCCACGGCTCAGTCCAGCCGCGAGCTCGTCAGCACGCCCACGAGGTGGCCGCCGGCAGTGACGAGCGCCAGAGGGACCATGACCAGGGCGAGCGCGTGGGTGCCGACCAGGTCGCCGACGACCACGTCGACGACCCCCGCGACCAGCGTCAGCAGGGAGAACTCAAAGGCCACGAACGCGCGGAAGACCGGGACGTAGCCGAACGCCCGCCGGACCCGGGCCACGCCGGAGACCTTGGACCGCGTGGTGGCTGCCACGTCGTCGAGCAGCGGCCGCCCGGTCTTGGCGCGGGCCACCACCACGAGGTCGGTGAGCGCCTTGTTGACGAGCACGATGACGCTGGTGAGCAGGCCCAGGACGGTCCACCCGCCGACGTCCAGCGGGTGCGCGAGCGTCCAGCCGTCGGCCCGCAGGCCCAGCGCGGCCGGCAGCGCGGCCTCGGTGACGTAGTGGCAGACGCGGTCGAGGTAGATCCCGGCCGGGGAGAAGCGCTGGCGCCAGCGGGCGACCTCCCCGTCGCTGCAGTCGAGCACGATCTGCAGCTGCATCGCGAGGACCGCCAGGACCGGGCCGAGCAGGCCGGGCAGCGGGAGCGCGAGCGGGCCGACCACGCCGAGGACGATCATCAGCCAGGTCACCCCGTTGGGGCTGATCCCGGTCGGCAGCAGCAGCTTCGTGGTGCGGATGCTCAGGTGCCGGACATACAGCGCCCCGGACCAGTGCTCGGCGTTGTAGCGGGCGATGTGCGCCTCGGGCTGGGCGACGGCCTTGAGCTGCGCCAGCGTGGGGTGGTTGTCCAGCGGGTCGTGGTGCAGGGTCTCGCTCATGCGGCCGCTCCGCGGATCCACCGGCGCCAGCCGGCGGTCGACTCGGTCAGGTAGAGGACAGCCAGCCAGAGGGCGCCGACGACCAGCAGCGGCTCCAGGGCACCCGGCCACCAGGTGGCGACGGCCAGCACGAGGATGACCCGCCCGTCCACGCCCAGGCCGAGCACCGACAGCCACGGGGCGGGCGCCTCCCCGGTGTCGCGCAGCCGGTAGACGGTGTCGTAGCGGTGGTAGGCCACGGCCGCGAGGAACGCGAACAGCACGCCCAGCTCGCGCGCCGGGAGCTGGTCCTGGGCGACGACCGCGATGACGACGACCTCGGCCACCCACAGCAGCCAGGGCAGCTGCCAGCCGAGGGTGTGCCGGATCGGGGGCCGCGTGGCCGCGCCGATGGCCGGCGCTGCGACCACGGCGGCGACGAGGCCGACCCACAGCCGGTCGGACCGGGCGCCGACGACGACCGCGACGAGCAGCGCGGCCCCGGCCACCGGGGTGGCGAGGAAGGGCAGCCGCAGCAACCGGCCACCCAGCCGGGCCACGGGCCCGAGGTCGGTCTGGTGGTCCAGGTGGCCCCAGGCCGTCCCGGACGCCTGCAGCGGGGGGACGCCGTCGCGGCCGGTGAGCGCCTTGAGCGTCCGGCCGCCGATGGTCCACACCATGGCCGCACCGACCGACACGATGATGGCCCACAACACGACCTGCGGGCTGAACGTCAGCAGCCCCAGCGAGATCACGAGGTAGCGCTCCGCGATGGGCATGTGCATGACCTTCTTGGCCCAGTGGATGCGCCACCAGCGGGCGGAGGGCTCGGGGGCGAAGTCCGTGCGCGCGTCCTGCGGGCCGAGGTCGCGCGGTGCGACCAGCGGTATGCCGTCCGGCCGGCTCACCCGGGTGGGTGCCAGCCGGTGGTCGTAGGCGTAGTCCTCCAGGTGGCGCAGGGTCACCAGGGCCATCGCCGCGGTGGCCACCAGCCACAGGTCGGCGCCGTGCCGAACCCCGACGTAGGCGCAGGCGGCGAAGACGGAGTACTCCTTGACCCGGTCCCCCACCGCGTCGAGCCAGGCCCCGAGCGCGCTGAAGCGCCGCGTGAAGCGGGCGATCTCCCCGTCGACGCAGTCGATGACCAGCGCGAACTGGATCAGGACCGCTGCGGCGACCCACGCCCAGCGGTTGTCGGTGGCGACGAGCAGGGCCGCGGCGACCCCGATGGCCAGGCTGGTGACGGTGACCGCGTTGGGCGACCACCCCAGGCGCAGCCCGACCCCGGTGAGCCGGCGCGAGAGGGGACGCACGGCATACGTGGAGACGAAGCCGTCGCCGCCGCGGGAGGCGCCACGCAGCCGCTGCCGCCAGGGGGAGCCGGTCGCGCCGCGCGCGCTCACCGGGCCACGGGACCAGGTGAACGGGCCCATGGCCACCGACTGCACCCTCACCTGACCGCGCACGAGGGCCAGGACCGCGAGGGCGAAGCCGTCGACGTCCCAGGCGCCGGCCTCGACCGAGGCGGCACGCCAGGTGCGCGCGGCCGCGATCCGGTCGGCGGGGTCGACGCGCAGCAGCCCGGGCAGCGCCCGGTTGGGCCGGGTCACCTCGTGGACGGCGGTGCCGACCGACTCGACCAGCTTGCCGTCGCCACCGACCCGGGCCCGGGTGGCGACGTCACGGCCGCCGTCGAGCACCTCCGGGGTGGCAGTGAGCACGCCGGTGCGGACACCGGGCTTGTCGAGCAGGTCCAGTACGGCGGGCAGGCTCAGGTGCAGGTCCGCGGCGGCCACCACGAGCACGGCGGCGGGGTCGGACTCGGCCAGGTCGGCCAGCTGCTCGAGCACGTCGGCGGCCGTCCCGCTGATGACCGTGGCGGCGCCGTCCACCCCGGCCCCTGCGAGCTCGTTACGCAGGGCCGAGGCGTCGCAGGACCCGAGCAGGGCCAGGTCGGCACCGGCGGAGAGGCCGTGGACGGCACGCGCCGCCTCGTTGCCGACCGTCGCGGCCGGGTCCGGGCTCACCGTGCGGCGTCCACGTCCGCGTTGTAGCGGTCCAGGACGTCCTCCATCGGTGCGTCCATCACGAGCTCGCCCTGGCTGAGGTAGAGGCCTCGCGTGCCGAAGCGCTTGAGGTCGTTCTCGTTGTGGGACACCAGGAACAGCGTGCGCCCGCCCTCGAGGAGGGACTCCATGCGCTTATAGCACTTCTCCTTGAAGTTGCGGTCGCCGACGGCGAGCACCTCGTCGACGAGCACGATCGGCTCGTCGAGGGTCGTGATCACCGAGAAGCCGAGGCGCACCTGCATACCCGAGGAGAAGTGGCGGTAGGGGGTGTCGAGCGCCTCGCGGACCTGCGGACCGGCGAAGTCGACGATGTCGTCGAAGCGCTCGTCGACCTGGTCGCGGGACAGCCCGTGCAGCCCGGCGGTCAGGTAGATGTTCTCGCGCGCGGACAGCTCGCCGATGAAGCCACCGGTGAGCTCGATCAGCGGGGCGACGCCGCCGGTGACGGTCACCTTGCCGACGTCGGGGATGAGCACCCCGGCGATCATCTTCAGCAGCGTGCTCTTGCCGCCACCGTTGGCGCCGACGAGGCCGACCGCCTCGCCCTCCTTGACCTCGAAGTTGACGTCCTTGAGCGCCCAGAACGTCTCCCGCGGCGCGCTGTTGCGCTGGTGGAACAGCATCTCGCGCAGCTGCATCTTGCGCCGGCGCGAACGGTAGAACTCGACGCCGAGGTTCTCGGCCTTGATCACCACGGACATGGCTCAGATCTCCTTGAGCACGGCGCGCTCGAGGCGGGCGAAGACGACGGCGCCGGCGGCCACGATCAGTGCCGTCACGGCGGTCCCCACGGCGACGGACTCCCAGTTGACCTCCCGGGCGAACAGCCCGGCGCGGTAGAGCTCCATGACCCCCGTCATCGGGTTGAGCTCCAGCAGCACCCGGACCCGCTCGGGAGCCGCGTGCACGCCGTAGATGACCGGCGTGAGGTAGAAGAACATCCGCAGGAAGATCCGCACGACCCGCTGGGTGTCAGTCACCAGGGCGGTCACCGGCGCGAGCAGCAGTCCGACGCCGACGAGCAGGAGGAACTGCAGCACGAAGCCCACCGGGATGAACAGCAGACCCCAGTTGATGTGGGTCTGGCCCTTGACCATGTAGTAGATGGTGAAGCCGGCGAGGACGGGCAGGGACAGCAGGAACTCGATCCCCTTGGCGATGACCACCCGCACGACCCACAGCTCACGCGGCAGGTTCGTCGAGCGGACCAGCTTGGCCTCGGCCAGCAGCGCGCGGGAGGTGTCGGTCAGCGACCCGGAGAACCACTGCCAGGCCAGCAGGCCGGCGATGAGGAACAGGATGTAGGGCTGCTCACCGATCTTGCGGGCCTTGAAGATGAAGGTGAAGACGAAGAAGTAGACGCCGGCCATCGCCAGCGGGTCCAGGATCGTCCAGAGGTAACCGAGGACGCTACGGGAGTAGCGGACCTTGAGGTCACGGACCACCAGGGTCCACAACACCTGCCGGCGGGCCATGACGGCGCCGGTGCGGGTGAGGAGCGTCATTCGTTCGTAGCCTGTCGTTCCGGGGAGCGGCGAGGGTCCGTCTCCGTGCTCAGGATGCCAGCAGCGCGGCTGGCGCCGGCGACCGAGGGTACGCCACCCGGATGCGCGACGGCAGCCTGCGTCCGGGCCGGGGACCGCCGGGCTCGCACCGCCCCCACCCGCCGCCGGTCCTCGGGCAGCAGCAGCTTCACCGCGCGCACCGGCGCCCGGCGCAGGACCTGGGGCCAGGAGGCCAGCCCGAGCTCCCGCTCCAGCCGGTAGACGGCGAGGTCGTCACGGACCCGCTGCCAGCCGGAACGGGTGTCCGGCGCCCACACGCGGGGGCCCCGGCGCCCACGGACCGCGGTGACCAGGTCCTCCATCCGCCCCGCCGCCGCGAGCTCGACGTACAGGCGCAGCGTGGGCGGCAAGGTCCGCCGCCGCTGCTCGCTCACGGCTCCGACAAGGTGCTCGCAGAAGGACAGGTATGCCGCGCGGAAGGTGTCGTCCGCCTCGGGCAGGGCTGCGGTGTAGAGCGGCAGGTCCACCCGCAGCACCTTGTCGTCATGGGCGACCCGCAGCTCGTGCAGCCGGTGCTGCTCCAGGAAGCGGTCGACCGCGGCGACGGCGGCGAAGCGGTCGCGCAGGTTCTCCAGCTCGTAGCGGCGCTGGGTGATCGACAGGCCGGCGGTGCGGGCCCGCCACGCGTAGACCGGCTCGTGCACCACGGCGACGGCCCCGGCCAGGCAGAACGCGGGGATGGTCAGCGGCAGGTCCTCGTAGAGCACACCCTCGGGGAACTCCAGGTCGTGCTCGCGCAGGAAGTCACGCCGGTAGACCTTGTTCCACGCCGTCGTGTCGTAGACCAGCGCGTGGTCGCGCGTGATGTCCGCCATGTCGCCGAGGGGGTCCAGCGCCTGGGCGTGCAGCGCGGAGACCCAGGTGCGGCGACCGTCGGTGCGCAGCACGGGGCCGGTGGCCACGGCATACCCGCTGGACTGCGCCGCGGCGACCAGCGCGCGGTAGCCGGGCAGGAGGACGTCGTCACCGTCGACGAAGGCGACCAGGTCGGCGGTGGCCTGCCGAAGGCCGGTGTTGCGGGCGGCGCCGAGGCCCGCGTTGGGCTGGTGCACGACCCGCCAGCCCGGGCGTCCCTGCGCCATCTCGTCACAGACCCGGCCGCTGGCGTCGGTGGACCCGTCGTCCACGAGGATCACCTCGCTTCCCTCGGGCACCTGCTCAGCGACGGAGCGCAGGCACTCGCCGATCCACGGCTCGACGTCGTGCACGGCGACGATGACGCTGAGGGCGGGTGGCATCCCGCAACGGTACCGCCCGGCGGGGGCCCGCCCTGACGCCGCAGCCGGCAGCCGGTTCGGACCGGGGAAGGGACCGATGCCCCGCTGTTAGCATCGGGCCCGTCCGCCGTCCCGGCACGGCACCACGACCTGAAGATGGAGTCCGTGCAGTGGTGATGTGGTTCGAGGCGCTGCCGACGTTCCTTGCGCTGGCAGCCGTCGTGCTGCTCCCGGGGCTGGCCCTCGGCTACGCCGTCGGCCTGCGCGGGCTGTCCGCCTGGGGCGTGGCCCCGCCGCTGAGCGTCTCGCTGCTCGGGGTCCTCGGCATCGTCGCCGGCGTCGCGCACATCCCCTGGAACGTCGGCGTGCTCGCTGTCGGGACCGCAGCTTCCTGCGTCCTGGCCGCGCTGGCGGCCAGGATCTTTCACCTCAGGGTGCGACCCGGCCGACACGTCGACGACCTCAACGTCACCCTGGCGGGACTGGGTGGCGCGGCGATCGGAGCGGTACTGCAGGCCGCTGTGGTCCTGCGCGGGATCGGCAGGCCGAGCTCGATCTCCCAGACCCCCGACGTCATGTTCCACCTCAACCGCATGCGGACGATGCTCGACTCCGGCGACATCTCGTCGCTGGTCGGAGGGTTCTACCCCAGCGCCTTCCACGACGTCGTCGTGAGCGCGGTGCAGGTTGCCCCCGCGTCGTTGGTCGTGGCGAGCAACCTCGGCGCGCTGCTGACGGCCGCGGTGATCTGGCCCCTCGGCTGCATCGCCCTGGCTCGGCAGGTGTTCGGTCCCCGGCCGCTCGCGCTGCTGGCCACGGGCCTGGCGTCTTCCGCCTTCGTCGCCTTCCCCGCGTTCCTGCTCAGCTGGGGCGTGCTGTGGCCCAACGCGATCGGGCTGTCCCTCGTGCCGGGCACCCTGTCCATGGCGGTGGCCGCCGTCCGGCCGGTCGCGCTCACCGGTGTCCGCCGCCGGACCGCGGCACTGTGCCTGCTGATCGCCGTGCCCGGCGTGTTCCTCGGCCACCCCAACGCGTTGTTGAGCCTTGGCCTGATGGTCCTCACGGTGCTCGCCGCCGCTGCTGTCCAGACCATGGTCGAGCAGGAGGGGCGGGTGCGCCGCCGCGCCGGTCTGGCGCTCGCAGCCCTCGTCTCCTCGACGCTGGCGGCGGTTGTCCTGCTGCCGCGCATCTCCGCCCAGGTTGCGGCGGTCTCCGCGTACGACTGGAAACCGACAGACACGGTGACCGTCGCCAGCGTCGACATGCTCTTCAACGCCCCCCACGACGGCCCCCTGCTCGTGGGGCTCTCCGTGTTCGTCGCCCTCGGCGCGGTCGCGGTCATCGCCCGGTACCGCAGCCTCGTGTGGGCGCTCGTGAGCTTCGTGCTGTTCTCCGTGCTCTACGTGCTGGCCGCCGCGGTCGGCACTCCCCTCACGCAGCTCTTCACGGGGTACTGGTACAACGACTCGGTACGCATCGCGGCCTCCAATGCCGTCCCGGGCACCCTGCTCGCGGTGGCGGGGATGGGCGCCGTCAACCGGGGTCTCCGCCACCTCACTGCCCGGCGGATCCCCACCGCGGAGCGGTCGAGGCTGGCCACCTTCGGCGTCCCCGCAGTGGTCGCGGCGCTCTTCGTGGGGGCCACGCTGGGAGTCTCCCACCGCCCCGAGGCACGCCTGATCGGTCACTACTACCACCCCGACACCAAGGTCCGGACCTTGGTGGACTCCCGTCGGGTGGCCTCGCTGAAGCAGCTGGCTGGTCACCTGCCCAAGGACGCTGTCGTGACCGGCATCCCCGCGAACGGATCGCCGCTGATCTACGCCCTGTCCGACCGCCGGGTGCTGTTCACCACGCTGTCCCCGTTGAGGGACCCCGATCGGTTGACCATCGGACGCTACCTGGACCAGGCCAGCACCCGCCCCGAGGTCTGTGCCGCCCTGCGTCGTCAGCACGTCCAGTACGCCGTGACCGGCAAGTGGACCTTCTGGGGTGAACGGATCAACCATGCCAACGTCGTCGGCATGATCCGGCTGGCAGGCCGGCCAGGGTTCACGCGGATCGCCAGCGCAGGCGGCTACAACCTCTACCGCATCACGGCCTGCGGAGGTAGCTGAGGGTGAGCCCGTGGCTTGCGGCGATCCCGGCGCTCGGCACCACGGTCTTCGTCCTTCTGGCACCGGGACTGCTGCTGGCCCTGGGGCTGGGACTCAGGGGGATCCTCGCGTGGGGCGCGGCTCCGGTGTTCTCGATGAGCGTGCTGACCGTGGGTGCCGTCGGCGCATCCGTTGCCGGTGTGCGCTGGAGCCCCGGCGTCGCGGCTGCCTGCACGGCGGCCTCTCTGGCCTTTGCCCTGGCGGTGGGCGTCGCGATGCGCCGTCGCCTGCGCCCGCCGGCTGAGCCCCGCCATGCGTCGCTGGGCGCGACGGCCGGTGCCGCCCTCGGCGTCCTCGCCTCCCTCGCCAGCGCCGTGCCGGGGATGCGCCGGCCTGACAACCTCGTCGACAGCATGGACGCGGTGTTCCACCTGAACCGGATGCGCAGCATGCTGACCAGCGGCGACATCTCCTCGCTGGGCGGCACCGGCTTCTACCCCAGCGGCTTCCACGACCTGGCGGTCACGGCGATGCAGCTGCACCCCGTCCCGTTGATCACCAGCTCCAACATGGTGGTGCTCGCCTTCACGGCCGTGGCCTGGCCCATCGGCTGCGTTGCCATGGCCAGGCAGGTCTTCGGCTCCCGCCCTGCCCCGCTCATCGCCGCCGGGGTCTGCTCGGCGTCGTTCCTCGCCTTCCCGAGCTACCTGCTCGGGTGGGGCGTGGTGTGGGCCCAGGTCGCCGGGATCGCCGTGGTGCCCGGAACAGTCGCTCTCGTGCTGGCCGCCGCCGGGCGGCCCGAGACCGACCAACGGCCGCATCGTCGGTTGGCCGCTGTCGCGGTCGTTCTCGCGGTCCCCGGAGTGTTCCTCGCTCACCCCACGGGCGTCGTGACCCTTGCCGGTCTGGGCGCGAGCATGGTTGTGGGGGCCTTGCTGCGGACCGCAGTGGTGCGGCCGGAACGCCGACGGCGCGCACTCTCGGGGTTGGCAGCCCTCGCCTTCCTCACCATCGGGGCCGCTGCCGCCCTTCCCGTGGCCTCCCGCCAGATCGCCGTTCTGTCCTCCTTCCACTGGATGACGTTCGAGACCGTTCCCCAGGCCATCCGCTCAGCCCTGACGAATGCGCCCCACTTCCAGCCACAGCTGTGGGTGCTCTCCGCGGTCGTCCTGCTCGGCCTGGGCGCAGCTGTCATCCGGTTGGACGCGGTGCTGTGGGCGGCAGTCGGCTTCGTGGTGTTCAGCGCGTTGTACGTGCTCGCTGCGGCGGTCAACAGCTCGTTCACCGCGATGTACACCGGCTTCTGGTACAACGACGCCGTCAGGGTTGCGGCCTCCGTACCTGTCCCCGCGGTGGTGCTCGCCGTGGCCGGGCTCGAGGTGCTCAACCGCGCAGCCGCACGTCTCCTCCTCCGGGCGCCCGCGCTCGGGTCGGGGCGGTGGGTCCCGGCAGTGCTCGCCCCGTCCCTGGTCGGCGTGCTGTTCCTGGCCGGCACGGGCCTCAACAACCAGGCAGCCAAGGTCGACCTGGTCGCCCACTACTACTCGCCGAAGGAGCGCGGACGGCAGCTCGCCGACGCCGGGGAGCTGCGCGACCTCGCCGCTCTGGGGCGGATGGTCCCGGCCGACGCCGGGATCGCCGGAGTGGCGGCCAACGGGTCTGCGCTGGTCTACGCACTCACCGGCAGGCACACCCTGTTCACCACGCTGTCCCCCGTCCGGGGCGGCGACACCGAGATCATCGCCGGCGGTCTCGACCATGTCGCCTCGCGTCCCGATGTGTGCGACGCCCTGCGGCGCCAGCACATCCGGTACGCCATCACCGGGAAGGCCTACTACTGGGCCCGCAACGGCAACGACGACATCGACAGGGGCATGGTGAGTCTGGCCGGCCGTCCCGGCCTGGAGCGCGTGGCCTCACGCGGCCGGTTCAACCTCTACCGGGTCACAGCCTGCGGCGAAAGCTGACCGCGTGACCGAGGTGGTCAGTTCGGGCCGCATGGCGACCTCGGCCTGGCTCTTCTAGTCGCTCTGCTCGGCACGTCGACCGGTGGGGGTCGCACGGTCGGAGTCCCAGTCCCGGGAGAGCTCACGATCCTCGTCCCCGTCGTCCTCGATGCCGAGGTCGAAAGGCTCGTCCTCCTCCATCTCCATGCCCGGGTCCGGCTCCGTGCGCTCACGCTCGTCGCCCTCACGGTGGTGGGTCGCCTCCCACTCGGCCTCCCTGGCCCGGTCGGCGGCCGCGTCCCAGGCCTTGTCGCCGACGGCAGCCGCGGCGGCGGCCAGGGCCTCCGGGATCTGCGAGGGACGCGGGGCGACCGTGCGCTCGGCCAGCGGCTGGATCGGCGTCATGCCCTCGCCGAGGAAGATGTGGCGCACCACGCGCTCGGCGGCGCGGCCGTCGTCGTAGTCGCAAAAGGTCTCGCGGAAGCGGGCACGCAGAGCGTCGGACTCGGCGTCGTCGTAGCGGCCGCTGCGCAGCAGCTCGGCGAGCTCCTCCTGCTCGGTGGCGACGTGGCCCGGCGGGAGCTCCATGAGGTCGAAGTAGACGCCGCGCACGTCGCGATAGGTCTCCCAGTCGGGGGCGAAGATGACCTGCGGCCGGTCCAGGTTGGCGTAGTCGAACATGATGCTCGAGTAGTCCGTGACCAGGACGTCGGCGGCCAGCATGAGGTCCTCGACGCTGTCGACCCGCGAGACGTTGAGCAGCTGCTTGCGCCGCTCGAGCTCGGAGTGCTCGGTGTCCCACTCGTAAAAGTAGTGGGCCCGGACCAGCACGACGAAGTCCTCGCCGAGCTGCTCGGCCAGATGCACCGGGTCGGCGCGCAGGGTGAAGTCGAGGTCGTGGTCCCGGTGGGTGGGCGCGTAGAGCACCGCGCGCTTGTCCGTGGGGATGCCCAGGCGTGCCCGGGCGGCCGCGACGTCGGTCGCGGTGGCGTTGACGAGCACGTCGTTGCGCGGGTAGCCGGACTCGACCGTCTCGTAGTTGCTGGGGATCGCCCGCTGCCACACCACGCTGGAGAAGCGGTTGGAGGTCAGGTTGTAGTCCCAGCGGTCGCTGCGCATGAGCAGGTCCTCGAACACGAGGTTGCCGATCGCGGCGGGGTGCTTCATGAGGTCGATGCCCATGTGCTTCAGCGGCGTGCCGTGCTGGGTCTGGACGTGGACCTGGCCCGGGCGCTTGATCACCTGGTCGGGGAAGTTGACGTTGTTGACGAGGTACTTCGCCCGGGCCATGAGCGACCAGTAGCGCCGGCTGCCCGGGATGACGTAGTCCACGCCCGGCGGGAGCGAGTCGACGTTCTTCTCGCGGACCACCCAGACGCCGTGGATGTGCGGGGCCAGCTCGCGCATGGCCTCGTAGATGGCCTTCGGGGAGCACGCGTAGCCGCGGTTCCAGTACGCCGCGAACACGGCGAGGTTGGGGTCGAGGTCGACGGTGGCGACCTCGCGGCGGTACTCCAGGCGCTTGGCCAGCTTCTTGCCGCGCGAGGCGACCTTGCGGGCGTTCTTCTTCGACTTCAGCAGCTTCTTCTTGCCGGTCGAGGCCGTGTTGTTGACGACCCGCAGCGCCCGGAAGCCGGTGTAGTTGTCCTTCTTGAGCATCGCCAGCAGCTGGTCCTGGCGGGGGCTGCCCATCGACTCGGTGCCGTCGCTGAACCGGCGGGCGTGCTCGGAGGCGGCGTGGAAGAAGTCGGCGCGGGCGTCGTCGGGGACGCGCTTGGGGTGGCGCAGCACCGTCATGTACTGCGCGATCATCTGCTGGTAGACCCGCGGTCGCCAGTGCGACAGGTCGGGGCGGCTGTCCAGGAAGTCGAAGATGCGCTCCCACTGGGCGAAGGCCTCGAAGTGGCGGCGCGACGTGGTGCCGAGGATGTTGCCGTGCCGGCGCTGGCGGTAGTGCACGGTCACGACGGGCAGGGTCGAGATCGACTTGGCCGTCAGCAGCGGCTTGTAGGTCCAGGGCGTGTCCTCGTAGTAGCCGGGCGGGAACAGCAGCTCCTCGCGCTCGAGGAAGTCGCGGCGGCTGACCTTGTTCCACGCCACGTGCAGCAGGTCGAAGAGCTCGGGGTGCTCCTCGGTCGTGAACGCCGGGCCCTGCGAGAGCTCCTCCAGCAGCTCGTACATCAGGTTGCGCTGGACCTTGCCCCACCAGAAGGTGCGGGCGTGGTCGACGATGAGCAGCTCGGGGTTGCGGGCCTTCTCCAGCTGGTCCGCGATCGCCTGGAGGCTGCCGGGGGTCAGCGAGTCGTCGCTGTCGAGGAACATGACGTAGCGGCCGGTGGCGTGCTCGAGGCCGGCGTTGCGCGCCGGGCCGAGGCCGACGTTCTGCTCCAGGTGGACGACCCGCAGCCGCTCGTCCCGGGCAGCGCGCTCGTCGAGCATCGCCGGGGAGTGGTCCGGCGACCGGTCGTCGACGGCGATGACCTCGAGGTCCTCGAAGCCCTGGCCGAGGACGGAGTCGAGGCACTCCTCCAGGTACGCCTGGACGTTGTAGACAGGGATGATCACGGAAAGCAGCGGCACCCGTTGACTGTAGCCAACCTGTGAGCCGGCCCCGCAACAGTCGGGCCGCGGCGCGACTGCGCTCACGCGTCTTCGATCCGCACCCGGCTGCTGATGAAGCCCCAGCCCCAGGACAGGTGCATCGTGGGCAGGATCACAGGGAGCAGGACGCGTTCGCCCCAGCCGATGCCGGCCCGGATGGTCAGGCCGCCGACCGTGGTCAGCGCGAGGTAGGCCAGGGGGACCAGCCAGGCCGGTGGCCAGACGAGGCCGGCGACGGCACCGAGGACCACCCCGGCCAGCGCCAGGGGAGGAGCCAGGTATCGCGCGTTGATCGTGCCGCTGTGGGTGCGGGCCACCACGCGCCGCCACCGCCCGTAGTCGCGGTACTGCCGGGCCAGCGTGGCCAGGGTCGGGCGGGGCCGGTAGGACACCCGCAGCAGCGGGGAGAACCAGACGAGCCCGCCGGCCTCCCGGATGCGGTGGTTCAGCTCCCAGTCCTGGGCGCGCACGAACCTCGGGTCGTAGCCGCCCATCCGGTCCAGCCACTCCCGGCGGAACACACCCAGGTAGACGGTGTCGGCCGGCCCCGGCTCGCCACCGGTGTGGAAGCGGGATGCGCCCACCCCGAGCCGGGAGGTCATCGCCGCGGCGACGGCTCGTTCGAACGTCGTCACACCCTCGGCGTCCATGAGCCCGCCGACGTTGGCGGCCCCGGTCTCCTCGAGCAGCTCGACGGCGGTGCGCACGTAGTCACGGTCGAGCACGCCGTGCCCGTCGACGCGGACGACGATGTCGGAGCGGCTCGCGCCCAGCGCGGCGTTGAGCGCCTCCGGGGTCCGGCCGCTGGGGTTGGGCACCGTGTGCACCCGGGGGTCGGCCGCCGCGAGAGCGGCCGCGATCTCGTCGGTCCGGTCCCGGCTCGGGCCGAGGGCCAGCACCACCTCCACGGGGCCGGCGTAGTCCTGGCCGAGG
>NZ_JBTCWL010000051.1:0-28915 GCF_054325275.1 Oryzihumus sp. | reverse complement strand
CAAGGTGGCCCGCGAGGTCGAGGGCCGGCTGGCCACCGGTAGCCTTTCCGCGTGACTGAAGCGCTGCAGGCCCGGCCCGTCCTCGTCGTCGACTTCGGGGCGCAGTACGCCCAGCTGATCGCCCGGCGGGTGCGTGAGGCCAACGTCTACAGCGAGGTCGTCCCGCACACCATGCCGGTGGCGGAGATGCTCGCCAAGGACCCCGCGGCCGTGGTCCTCTCCGGTGGCCCGTCCTCGGTCTACGAGGAGGGTGCGCCGGCGCTGGACGCCACGCTGCTCGAGGCCGGCGTGCCGGTCTTCGGCATCTGCTACGGCTTCCAGTCGATGGTCAAGGCGCTCGGCGGCACCGTCGCCCACACCGGGCTGCGCGAGTACGGCGCGACCATGGCCTCGGTGTCCGACACGAGCTCGACCCTGTTCAACGGCCAGACCGCCGACCAGTCGGTGTGGATGTCCCACGGCGACTCGGTCTCCGAGGCCCCGGCCGGCATGCGGGTGACCGCCTCCACCCCGGGTGCGCCGGTGGCCGCGTTCGAGGACGACGAGCGCAAGCTCTACGGCGTGCAGTGGCACCCCGAGGTGATCCACTCGACCTTCGGCCAGCGGGTGCTGGAGAACTTCCTCCTGCGCGGCGCCGGGCTGGAGCCGACCTGGACCGCCTCCAACGTGGTCGAGGACCTCGTCGGCGCGATCCGCGAGCAGGTCGGCGACGCCCACGTGCTGTGCGCGCTCTCCGGCGGGGTCGACTCCTCGGTGGCCGCGGCGCTGGTGCAGAAGGCCGTCGGCGACCAGCTGACCTGCGTGTTCGTCGACCACGGGCTGCTGCGCGCGGGCGAGGCCGAGCAGGTCGAGCAGGAGTTCGTCGCCGCGACCGGCGTCGACCTGGTCGTCGTCGACGCGCGCGAGCAGTTCCTGACGGCGCTCGCCGGGGTGTCCGACCCCGAGGAGAAGCGCAAGATCATCGGCCGGGAGTTCATCCGCGTCTTCGAGCAGGCTGCGCGCGACGTCGTCGGGTCGGCCGACGCCGAGGGGCACCCGGTGGAGTTCCTCGTGCAGGGCACGCTCTACCCCGACGTCGTCGAGAGCGGCGGCGGCACCGGCGCGGCCAACATCAAGAGCCACCACAACGTCGGCGGCCTGCCCGACGACCTGCAGTTCAAGCTGGTCGAGCCGCTGCGCACCCTGTTCAAGGACGAGGTGCGCCAGGTCGGCCTCGAGCTCGGCGTGCCCGAGGGCATCGTCTGGCGCCAGCCGTTCCCGGGTCCCGGCCTGGGCATCCGGATCGTCGGTGACGTGACCGCCGAGAGGCTGGAGATCCTGCGCGCCGCGGACGCGATCGCCCGCGAGGAGCTGACCGTCGCCGGCCTCGACCGCGACATCTGGCAGTGCCCCGTGGTGCTGCTGGCCGACGTCCGCTCGGTCGGCGTCCAGGGCGACGGCCGCACCTACGGCCACCCCATCGTGCTGCGGCCGGTGTCCTCCGAGGACGCCATGACCGCGGACTGGACCCGCCTGCCGTATGACGTGCTGGCCCGGATCTCCGGTCGCATCACCAACGAGGTGCGCGAGGTCAACCGGGTCGTGCTCGACGTGACGAGCAAGCCGCCGGGCACCATCGAGTGGGAGTGACCTCCCGGGCCTGACGAGCCCTGGGGTGTTGGTGACGGCGCCCTCGCCTCGACACGGGTTCGTTCCCCACGACACAGGTATGACCCTGTGCCAGGTGACACGAACCTGCGTTGAGCAGGCTCGGCGGCCGTGGTCCACAGGGGTGTCACCGGTCGTCCCGCTGTCCACAGGCGCCTGGGTTCGGACTGGTCGGCCGCGACGGGCGCGGCGACGATTCCCGGATGAACGACCTGCTCACCGCACGGCTCGAAGCGCAGCATGGCGCCATCACGGCGGCCGACGCCGAGGCGTGTGGCGTCAGCCGGAAGGCCCTGGCCCGGATGGTGTCCCGGGGCGCTCTGGTGAGGGTTCACCCGGGCCGCTTCGTGGAGTCGGCGCGTCTGGAGGGAGCCAGCCCGGAGCGCCAGCACGCCCTGCGCACGTTGGCGGTGGTGCGTGGCTTCGCTGACCGGCACGCCGCCAGCCACGTCTCGGCCCTGGCGCTCCACGGTCTGCCCGTCATCGGCGCGTCCCACGACAGGGTCCACGTCACCCGCACCACGCCGGGCCGTGGCCGGCGCACGGGGGACGTGGTCATCCACTCCCTCGAGGGGGCGCTCCCGGTGCGCCGCATCGGGGGAGTCCTGTCGGTGCCGTTGCCCCTGGCGGTCGTCCAGGCCACGGCATCGGCCGGCCTGGTCACGGGTGTGGCGGCTGCGGACGAGGCGTTGCGCAAACAGCGGGTCACCCGTCAGCAGCTGCAGGAGGCCTTCACCGCCAGTCGTGTCACGCACGGCGTCGGCGACGTTCGCACGATGCTCGAGATCGCAGATGCAAGGTCCGAGTCGCCGGGTGAGTCGTGGACCCGGGTGTTGTTCAGGGCGATGGGCTTGCCATCGCCCGAGCTTCAGGCGCCGATCGCCGACGAGGACGGCTGGGTGTTCGCCGAGGTCGACTTCCTGTTCCGTCGGCAGCGAACGATCGTCGAGTTCGACGGGCTCCTGAAGTACGCCGGCGCCGACGGGAGACGAGCCCTTGTCAAGGAGAAGCAGCGGGAGGACCGTCTGCGTTCGCTCGGCTTCGCCGTGGTGCGGCTGACCTGGCGTGACCTGTCCGATCCGGGTCGGGTGAACCGGCTGGTCCGGGCGGCCTTTGCCCGTCAGGGTGCCACGGTGTACTGAGGACCCATCGTCGCTTCACCTGACGCTGGCCACACGTTCGTGTCACCTCACACTGGGATGACCCTGTGCCAGGTGACACGAACCTGTGCTCAAACGCTGACGATCAGGGTCAGGGTGGGGTGCGACGGGATCGGAGGGGCCAGCGGAAGGCCAGCCACAGGATGAGGCTGCCGAGCAGGATCCCGGCCACCACGTCGCTGACCCAGTGGAAGTGCTTCCACACCAGGGCCCAGCCCACGACCAGGGTCCAGGCGCCGGTGAGCACCAGCGCCCGGCCCTGCCAGCGTGGCCGCAGCCCGGTGAGCATCAGCGCGACCACGCCCACGCACACCAGCGCCGAGGTGGTGTGCCCGGAGGGGAAGTAGCCCCAGTCCGCCTGCACCTCGCTGCCGGGCGGTCCGGGGCGGCCGATGAGGGTCTTGCCCAGCAGCACGGTCGCCGTGAGCAGGCCCAGCGCCGCCACCGGCGGGACCAGCGCCCGCCAGGACCGGGTCCGTGCCGCCACGAGCACGCCCACCGCGAAGGCCACGGCCACGTTCGCCGCCGGCTGGGCGACCGTCGTGACGAGCGTAGCCAGGCGGTCCAGCGCCGGGAACGTCCCGTGCCGCGGCACGCTGCCGGACACCCTCGCGTCGAGGAGGGTGACCCGGCTGTGCGTCACGACGGCCACGGTCAGCAGGGCCAGGGCGAGCACGAGCACCGCCGGGACGAGCCACCGCGCGGGGCTAGGGCGTGCACCGGCGCCGGCCGGGCTCAGGGTCGGGGTGCGCACGGACACCTCAGCGACGGTAGTCGCCGCGGCTGGCCGGCACCTGAGAACCCACTCATGGTCCGCCGGGAGCCGCCAGGGCGGCCACCACCGCGCCGGCGAGCAGCGCCACCAGCACCCCCAGGAACACCCACATCCCGGCCACCCCGCGCATCCGCTGCCGCCCCGGCCCGATCCTGCCGCGAAGGAAGGTGAACGCCGGCGGTGCGTAGAACAGCTGCTGCTCCTGCCCCGCCGGCACGACCACCTGGGCCGAGGCGTGGCCGTAGCGCCACAGGTACTGGCAGCTCACGGCGACGACGTTCGGCCCCGCCCAAAGGTCGTAGACGTTCTCGCCCCACCGCGCCGGGATCGGCGCACCGTTGACCATCACCTGGGGCACGGTCAGGGCTCCCCACACCCACGCACTCTTCTGCAACGTCAGCCGCAGCCGCCCCGTGACCGGCTGCGCCACCCCCGTGTCCGTCATGCGCGACACCCTAGGGCCATGGGCACGGGGGCGTGTCGTCCGCGGCCGGTGGGCGGACGGCATACAGCCCCGGTATGCCGGGTGGCTAGGGTTGGCCCGTGCTCAGGACTTCGGTGGCGGTTGCGGCAGGGAAGGCGGCGCGGGCCGCCTCCAGACTGAGGGGCGGGGGCTCGGCGCTGCCGGGCCTGGTGGTGGAGCGGGTGGACCCGGCGTTCCTCGCGCACGCCCTGGCCGACCTGCCGCGCGGGATCATCGTGGTCAGCGGCACCAACGGCAAGACCACGACCACCAAGATGCTCGCGGCGATCCTGCGCGAGCACGGGCTGCGGGTCTTCACCAACCCCACGGGCAGCAACTTCACCCGCGGCGTGATCTCCTCGATGATCCCCGAGATCCACCTCGGCGGCCGGCTCGACGCCGACGTCGCGGTGCTCGAGCTCGACGAGGCCCACGCGCTGAAGTTCGCCGCCGCGGTCAGGCCGACCCACTCGCTGCTGCTCAACGTGGCCCGCGACCAGCTCGACCGGTTCGCCGAGATCGACCACACCGCCCAGCTGCTGGCCCAGCTCGCCGAGCAGACCACCGGTGGCGTGGTGCTCAACATTGACGACTCCTTCGTCGCGCGGATCCGCGACCGGGTCGCCGACGGGGTCGAGGTGCGCTACTTCGGCGTCGACCCCTCGATCTCCGAGCGGCTGCCCGAGCTGATGGAGGCCGACGTCCGGTTCGAGGACGACTGGGCCGCGCCGAGCCCGACCGACGGCGACGGGCTGCTCAAGCCGGCCGACGAGCGCTCCTTCGAGGTGCGCTTCGGCGCCGAGGGCGTCGTCGGCCCGGTCGAGCTGCGCCAGCGCGGCCTCGCCGCGATGATCAACGCCACCGCGGCCACGACCACCGCGAAGATGCTGCTGGGCGCGGACTTCCGCGAGGCGTCCACGGTCGCCGCGCTGCAGAAGGTGCAGCCGCCCTTCGGCCGCGGCGAGATCATCGATGCCGACGGCCAGCCGCTGGAGCTGGTGCTCGTCAAGAACCCGGCCGGCTTCACCGTCGCGCTGGGCACCTACGGCAGCACGCCGGTCGCCTCGATGGTGGCGATCAACGACAACTACGCCGACGGCCGCGACGTGTCCTGGCTCTACGACGTCAGCTTCGAGAGCCTGCGCGAGCGCGGCGTGGCCATCACCTCCGGTGTCCGGGCCTACGACATGGCGCTGCGGCTGCAGTACGACGACGTCGCCGTCGAGGAGGTCGAGCCCGACCTGGACAAGGCGCTGGAGCGCTTCCTCACGGCATATCCGGACGAGCCCAAGCGCATCTTCTGCACCTACACCGCCATGATGGCCCTGCGTCGCGACCTCGCCGCGCGCTACGGCCTCGCCAACTTCGGGGAGGACCCCCAGTGAGCAAGGGCCGCATCAACCTCGTGCACATCTACCCGCGGGAGATGAGCATCTACGGCGACCTGGGCAACACCCGCTGCCTGGCCTCGCGGCTGCGCTGGCACGGCTACGAGGCCGTCGTCCACCAGCACCACCCGGGCACCGAGTTCCCCGAGGACGCCCACCTCGTCGTCGGCGGCGGCGGGCAGGACTCCGGGCAGGCCCGCGTGGAGGCCGACCTCGAGCGGAACGGCGACCGGCTCAAGGCGCTGGCGGCGGACGGCACGCCGATGCTGATGATCTGCGGGATGTACCAGCTGTTCGGCAACGCGTTCATCACCGTCGAGGGCCGCAGCCTGCCGGGCCTGGGCATCCTCGACGTGACCACCCGCGGGAACGCCAAGCGGATGATCGGCCCGGTCGTGCTCGACACCGAGTTCGGCGAGGTCGTCGGCTACGAGAACCACTCCGGCTCCACCGTGCTGGGGGAGGGGCAGAAGCCGTTCGGCACGGTGCGCTCCGGCATGGGCAACAACGGCACCGACCAGACCGAGGGCGCGACGACCGGCAACGTGTTCGGGTCCTACCTGCACGGCCCGATCCTGCCGGCCAACCCGGCCTTCGCCGACGCGCTCATCGCGCGGGCGGTCGAGCGGGCAACCGGCCAGGCGTTCGAGCCCGGCACCCCCGACGACAGCCTCGCCGACCAGGCGCGGCTGCGGCAGGTGCGCCGGCTCGTCGGCTGAGAGTCCACGGCCACCCGGGTATGCCGGGTGGCCAGGCCCCGGGTGGGTGCTCAGTCGGCGGGGCGCTGCTTGCGGGACAGGCCCCAGGCCATCCAGCCGAGGGCGCCCAGCGGGATCTCCATGAGGTGGGTGTAGACCGAGAACAGCACCACGCCGGCGGTCGCGCCGGCAGGGTCGGCACCCCAGCCGACGAGCACGGCCGCCGTGCCGGTCTCGGTCACCCCGACGCCGCCGGGGGTGATGCCGACCGCGGTCAGCAGCCGGCCCAGGGCGTAGGCGGCGAACATGTGCGCGAAGGAGACGTGCACCCCGGTGGCGTTGAGGCAGAACCAGAACAGCACGTAGTAGACGCCGAAGAAGCCGACCAGGCCGAAGGTCATGCTGGCCCACCCGGTCCGGACCACCCCGGAGATGCGCCCGCGCAGGTCGTGCACGAGCTCGTCGATGCCGAGGTCGTGGCTGCGCTGGGTGCGCCGCGAGATCGGCCGCAGCAGCTTGTCCAACGTGCGCCCGACCACGGTCGCGGCGCCCTCGGAGGCGATGACCGCGATGAACGTGCCGAGCAGCAGCACCCCGAGGACGCCACCGACAACGGCCCCGCCGGCGACGGCCCGTGGCAGGTCACCGGCCCCGAACAGCAGCGCCGCGATGCCGATGATCGGCAGCACCACCCGGGCCAGCACGTTCCACACGCCGCTGACCACGATCGAGGTGGAGATGTCGCGGCGCGAGAAGCCCCAGGAGCGGCACATCGCGTAGGTCGCCGCGACCCCGGCCGCCCCACCGAACGGCAGCAGGTTGCCGACGGAGGACCCGCAGACGTTGACGATCAGCGCCCGGGGGTGGGACAGGCCCGGCAGCGACCCGGTGAGGGTGAACGTGTAGAGCCACAGCCCGGCCATCATGAGGAAGAGCAGGCCCAGCGCCGTGGAGGGGCCGACGTGGCGCATCAGCTCGAAGACCTTGTGCCAGCTCGTGCCGACGAAGTGCGGCAGCCCCCAGGCGAGCACCGCCACGGCGATGGCCAGGCCACCCAGGCCCTGCAGCAGCTGCCGCGTGGTCGGCCGGGTGAAGCGGGGGACGTCGGTCTCGTCGGTCGCCGGACGTGCCACGGTCTCTCCCTGCGCGGCGCTCACGTCAGCCCCGCGAACACGTCATGGGCTACCGGCGCCCCGGCCGGGTGCCGCGGGTCGACGAACCACTCCCGCCCGAAGACGAGGTCGTAGACCGGTCGCGGAATGCGCAGGAAGGCCGCCAGGGTCCGGTCGGCGCCCCCGTCCGCGCTGGCCTGGGAGGCGTGGGCGCGCATGGAGGCGCGCTTCGCGGCGGCATACCGGCGCACGCTGATCCGGTGGGTGATCGCCGCGCGAGGGCTGAACGCGCGTTCGAACGAGGTGGGGTCGAACTCGGGCGGGAAGCGGTAGACCTTGCCGGCCAGGGCGATGGCTCGGCAGATCGTGTCGCGCGGCACGGTGGCCTCGAGCACCCTCGGTGTCCCCGCCAGCTCGGCCGCACGGGCTCCCACCTCGTGCACCTTCACGTGGTCACGATGCCCGTAGCCGCCGTTGGCGTCGTACGTCAGAAGGACGTCGACCGACTCCTCCTCCAGGATGGCGGCCAGCCGCCGCGCCGCCTCGTCGGTGTCGGCCCGGACGAACCGGGTGCGTCCTGGCGGGTCCGGCTGCAGGTCGTCGGCCAGGCCGCTGTCGGCATAACCCAGGTGTTCCACGCGTGCCACCCCCAGTGCCTGCGCGCTCTCGCACAGCTCCTCGAGCCGGCGTTGACCCAGCCGGCCGTCCCCGGCGAACTCGGCGGAGGCCAGCCCCAGGTCCCCGTCCGTCGCCACCACCACGATGACACGGTGACCCTCCGCCGCGGCACGCGCCATCGTCCCCGAGGTCAGCAGCGCCTCGTCGTCGGGGTGGGCGTGGAAGGCACAAAGGGTGTGTGGCATCGGGGTACATCCTGACTCATGGAAGGCTGGGTTTCGTGAAGGTTGCCCTGCTGTCCGACTGTTACCTGCCCCGCCTGGGGGGCATCGAGGTGCAGGTCCACGACCTTGCCGTGCGGCTGCGCGGCCGTGGACACCAGGTGAGCGTGTTCACCGCCACACCCGGCGCGCACGGGGAGCGGGGCGGTTTCGTCGACGTCGTCGACGGCATCGAGGTGCACCGGCTGGCCCTGCGGCTGCCCTTCGAGCTGCCTGTCAACCCCCTCGCCCCACCCGAGCTGCGGCGCCGGCTGCAGCAGGGCGGGTATGACGTGGCGCACGTCCACATGGGCGTGGTCAGCCCGTTCGCGGTCGACTGCGCCCGGGTCACCACCTCGATCGGGCTGCCCACGACGATGACGTGGCACTGCATGCTCGGGGCCGCGGCGCCGCTGTTCCGGCTGGTCCCGACCGTGCGGGGCTGGGCCGAGGCCGGGGTGGCGATGAACGCCGTGTCGGGTGTGGCCGGGGAGCCGCTGCAGCGGGCGATCGGCGACGCCGGGGTGGTGGAGAACCTGCCCAACGGCATCGACGTCTCCGCGTGGCTGACCGAGCCCGGGCCGCAGGCGGGGGCGGGCGGCATACGGGTGGTGTCGGCGATGCGCCTGGCCGCGCGCAAGCGGCCGATGGCGCTGCTGCACGCGGTGCTGCGGGTGCGCGAGCTGGCCCCGGACGTGCCGTTCACCCTCGAGGTGCTGGGGGAGGGCCCGGACCGGGCGCGGCTGCAGCGCTTCGTGGACCGGCACGACCTGGCCGGCACGGTGCGCCTGGTCGGACGGGTCAGCCGCGAGGAGCTGCGCAGGACGTACGCGGACGCGGACATCTACGTCGCCCCCGCCCGGCTGGAGAGCTTCGGCATCGCCGCGCTGGAGGCCCGCACCGCCGGGCTGCCCGTGGTGGGCCTGTGGGGCAGCGGGCTGAACGAGTACGTCGAGGACGGGGTCAACGGGTTCCTCGCCGGCGACGACGAGGCCCTGGCCGGCTGCGTCGCGCGGCTGCTGCTCGACGACGCGCTGCGTGGCCGCATGGCGGAGCGCAACCGGCAGGTCCCGCCGGCCCAGTCCTGGGAGCACGTGCTGGAGCGGGCCGAGGCGGAGTACGCCCGGGCGATCGCGCTCGCGGGGGCCCGCCGATGGCCCGGCAGCGCACCCCGCAGCCGGACATCGAGGTCGTCGGAGTCGACGCCGCGGGAGCGGAGGTCGCCCGGCAGCGGCTCGGCCACGGCCAGGACCCCCAGGCCCTGCTGTGGGCCTGTGGCTGGCGCGCGGTGGACGCCCTGGAGGTGAGCAGCCACTCCGCGGAGCGGCACGTGCTGACCGCCCGCTTCCAGGTCGCCCCGGCGCAGGGCCGGCCGCCGGTGCCGCACACCGCCGTGGTGCACCGCGACCGCGACCTGGTCGTCGAGCCCGGTGAGGTCGCGGACCCCTACCAGCGGGTGGCGGCGTATGCCGTGGTGACCAGCGAGCGCGGGCTGCTGCTGGCCCAGCTGTCCGGGCTGACCAGCGAGCCGGGGCGCTGGGGGCTGCCCGGCGGTGGGCTCGATCCGCACGAGGCGCCGGCTGACACGGTGCTGCGCGAGGTCTGGGAGGAGAGCGGGCAGCGGGTCCAGGTGACCTCGCTGGCCGGCATCCAGAGCAGCCACTGGGTCGGCCGGGCGCCCGACGGCCGGCTGGAGGACTTCCACGCGGTGCGCATCGTCTACCGCGCCACCTGCGGCGAGCCGACCGAGCCGGTGGTCCACGACGTCGGCGGCACCACCGCGTCGGCGGCCTGGTTCCCCACCGACGACCTGGCCGGCCTGCCGCTGACCGCCGGCTGGCGTGCGGCGCTCGCGCTGTGGCCTCCCCATGGCCACGATGCCTGACGCGCCGGGAGGGACGTTCCCCGGGGTTTGCGGTGGCGCGAAACCCGGAGGAACGTCCCTCTCGGCGGGGTCAAGCGGCCTGGTCAGCTGGCCTTGTCGACGAACGCCGTGGTGTAGGTCTCGTCGAGCTTGATCGCGTCCTTCTTGGCCTTGACCTTGTCGTTGAAGGTGCCGAGCACGTCCAGCACGGTCTGCGGGCCCCCCTCGGGCATCCGGCCGTCGGAGGTGAACATCGGCGAGGAGTCCTTGATCGACTTCACGTAGAGCGCCTGGTTGCCACCGGCGTAGTCGGCGGGCATCTTCGCGGCGATCTCGCTCGCGTCATGGCTGCCGATCCACTTCATCGTCTTCACGAACGCGTTGACGACCTTCTGCACCGTCTCCGGGTTGGCCTTGACGTAGTCGCAGCCCATGTAGAGCGACGCCGCCGGGTAGAGGCCGCCGAGCGCCTGGCGGGTGCCCTCCTCGGTGCGCATGTCGACGAGCACCTTGCCCAGGCCCTTGGCCTCGACGTTGGCGATCGTGGGGTCGGTGGTCATGCCGGCGTCGATGCCGCCATTGGACAGGGCCGCGATGAACGTCGACCCGGCGCCGGCCTTGACCGTGGAGTAGTCGGCCGCCGTGATGCCGTTCTTCGCCGCGAGGTACTGCGTCAGGTAGTCGGTGGAGGAGCCGGGCGAGGTGACGCCCAGCTTCTTGCCCTTGAAGTCCTTGGCGCCGGCCAGGGTGGCGGCGGCCTGGGTCGAGACGACCTCGGCCTCACCGGGGGTCTTGGCGAGCTGGACGACGCTGGTCAGGCACTTGCCCTGGGCCTGCAGGGTGACGGTGTGGTCGTAGAACCCGACGACGCCCTGCACCTGCCCGGCCAGCAGGACGTTCTCCGCGGAGGCGCCGGACGGCTCGGTCAGCAGCTGGACGTCGACGCCCTGGTCCTTGAAATAGCCGAGCTGCTCGGTGAGCTTGGCCGGCAGGTAGATCACCTTGTCGATGCCGCCGACCATGATCTTGACCTGCGGCTGGCCCGCAGCGTTGGTGCTCGCGCCGGCGCGGGAGTCGCGACAGGCGGACAGCGCCGCCAGGGCGAGGGGCAGGGCGACGAGCGCGGCGAGCTTGTGGGTGCGCGGGCGCATGGCAGTGCTCTCTTTCGTGAGGTGGGGTGGAAAGGCGTTGAACCGCAGCGGTATCCGCGGGTGGTGCGGACCGGGGGTGCGTCGCCGGCGGCGCCGGCCCGGGATACGGGCCGGTGGTGGCCGACGGGCTAGAGGCCGGAGGCGGCGTTGCCCTTGACGGCGGGGCGCCAGGCGGTGAGGCGCACCTCGACCTTGCTGATGAGCCATTCGGCGACCAGGGCGATCACGGTGGTGACGATCATCCCGGCGTAGATGCCGGCGGCGTCGAAGTTGCCCTGGGCGTGGTTGATGAGGATGCCCAGGCCCTTGTCGGCGCCGGTGAACTCGCCGACGATCGCGCCGATGAGGGCGAAGCCGAAGGCGACGTGCAGGCTGGCCAGGATCCAGGACGTGGCGCTCGGCAGGATGATCGTGCGCAGCATGTCCCACCGCCCCGCACCGAGGATCCGGGCGTTGTCGACCAGCACCTTGTCGACCTCGCGGGCGCCCTGGAAGGCGTTGAAGAAGACCGCGAAGAAGACCAGCACGAAGCTGGTGGCGACCTTGGAGCTCATGCCCAGGCCGAACCAGATGACGAACAGCGACGCGAGCACGATGCGGGGGATGGCGTTGGCACCCTTGATGAACGGCGCGAGCACGTCAGCCAGGAACGGGCTGCGGCCCAGCGCGACGCCGAGCAGCACGCCGGCGAGGCTGCCGAGGACGAAGCCGTAGACCGCCTCCTGCAGGGTGATCGCGATGTTCTCCCAGATCGTGCCCTGCGAGGTGCCGACCGTGAACCACTCGACGAGCCTGGTCCAGATCTGGCTGGGCATCGAGTAGTAGAACGGGTCGATCACGGTGCGCGCGGCCAGCTCCCAGGAGGCGAGCCAGGCGGCCACGAGGACCACCCGCACCAGGTTGACCATGACCGGGGAGTGCCCGGAACGCCCGCGCAGGAACGCGATCGGGCCGGCGGCGCGCGCGGGAGCCTCCTCGGCGGGGGTGGGGGCGGCGTCGGCCGGACGGTCGGTCCGCTCAAGCAACACGGGAGGCTCCTCGGGCACGGGTGATCTCCACTTCCTCGCGAAGGCTGTCCCACACGCGGCGGTACAGCTCGGTGAACTCGGGCGTCAGCCGGATCTCCTCGACCCGGCGCGGCCGGGGCAGGTCGACGGTGACGACGTCCTTGACGGTGGCCGGCCCGGCGGTCATGACGACCACGCGGTCGGCGAGGCTGATCGCCTCGGTGAGGTCGTGCGTGACGAACACGACCGCGGCGCCGGTGCCGGACCACAGCCGCAGCAGCTCGTCCTGCATGAGCTCGCGGGTCTGCACGTCCAGGGCGCCGAACGGCTCGTCGAGCAGCAGCAGCGACGGCTCGGTGATGAGCGTCTGGGCCATGGCGACGCGCTTGCGCATGCCGCCGGAGAGCTGGTGCGGGTAGCGGTCCTCGAAGCCGGCGAGGCCGACCCGGGCGATCCAGTCGCGGGCGCGATCGCGGGCCTCCGACGTCGGGACCTTGCGGTAGCGCAGGCCGAGGGCGACGTTGTCGAGCACGTTCTTCCACGGCAGCACGGCGTCGGACTGGAACATGTAGCCCACCCCGTCCGGGATGCCGGTGACCGGGGCGTCGTGCACCTGCACGGTGCCGGAGGTGGCCGGTTCGAGGCCGGAGACGAGCGAGAGCGTCGTCGACTTGCCGCAGCCCGTGGGGCCGACGACGGTGACGAACTCGCCGGCGGCGACGGTGAGGTCGACGTCGGTGATGGCGGTGAAGGCCGAGCCGTCACGGGTGGCGAACTTCTTGCTCGCCCCCCGCAAGGTGATGGCCGGTGCGGTGGTCTGGCTCATGACGGGCGACCGTAGGAGCGACGTGACCCAGCGCACATCCCTTGCGCGCGTTACGGCCTCATTTCACACAAGTGGCGTTCTGCGCGTTCTGCTCACGACCCCGGGAGGCGACCGGTCGCCATACCGTGTCCGGGTGCTCACACGCTCCCCCCGGCGGCTGCCGCTGCGGGCCCAGGCGATCCTGTTCCAGGTCGCCGTGCTCGCGCTCGTCCTCGTGCTCGCCACGCTCGTCTCGACGATGGTGCTGCGCCGCGACCTGGAGCAGCAGTTCGAGCAGCGTGCCCTGGGCATCGCCCGGACGGTGGCGCAGCGCGAGCAGCTGGCCAGCGAGGTGAGCAGCACCCGGCCGTCCGTGGACGGCCCGGTCCAGCGGTATGCCGCGCAGGTGCGCCGCGCGACCGGTGCGCTCTACGTCGTGGTGACCGACGACGCGGGGATCCGGTTCAGCCACCCGACGACCTCGCTGATCGGCCAGCGGGTGAGCACCGACCCCTCCGACGCGCTCGCCGGCCGTGAGGTGGTGGCGATCCAGCGCGGCACGCTGGGCGACTCTGCCCGCGGCAAGGTGCCGTTGCGTGCCGCCGACGGACGGGTGGTCGGCGAGGTCAGCGTGGGCATCGACATCGCCGACCTCAACCACCGGATGTGGCAGCTGGCCGGGCTGCTGGCCCTGGTCGCCGCCGCGGCGCTGGCCCTGGGCTCGCTGGGGGCGGTGGCCCTGGCCAGGCGGCTGCGGCAGGCCACGCTCGGGCTGGAGCCGGAGGACATGGCCGACCTGCTGCGCGAGCACGAGGCGGTGCTCGGCGGGGTGCGCGACGGTGTGCTGGCCGTGGACGACCGCGAGCGGGTGAGTGTCTGCAACGCCGAGGCGAGCCGGCTGCTCGGCGCCTCGGTCAGCCTCGGCGTGCCGCTGGCCGACTCCGGGGTGCCGGAGGAGGTCCAGGCGCTGCTGACGACCCCGGAGGCGCCGACCGGGGCGATGCGCGTGGTGGGGGAGCGGGTCGTCCTCGCCACCCGGCTGCCGGTGCGCCGCGAGGGACGCGACCTGGGCCAGGTGCTGATCCTGCGGGACCGCTCCGACCTCGACGAGCTGGGCCGCGAGCTCGAGGCCACCCGGGCCCTGACCGACGCCCTGCGCGCCCAGGCGCATGAGTACACCAACCGGCTGCACGCCCTCAGCGGGCTGCTGCACCTGGGCCACGTCGATGAGGCACAGGGCTACCTCGACGACCTCCAGGACGGTGCCGCCCTCGGGGCCGGGGTCGAGGACCCTTATCTCGCAGGGCTGCTCGCGGCCAAGGCTGCGGCGGCGTCGGAGTCGGGTGTGGCCCTGACCGTGACCGACGCGACCTGGGTGCCGGCCCGGCTGCGGGCGCCACTGGACGCGGTCACCGTGGTGGCCAACCTCGTCGACAACGCCGTGCGCGCGGCCGCGGACGGCCCCGCCCGCCCGGCCACCGTGGAGGTCACGCTGGTCGCCGACGGCGCCGACCTGCTGGTGCACGTGGTCGACTCCGGCGCCGGGGTGCCGCCGGCCGAGGTGGGCCGGGTGTTCGCCAGCGGGTTCACCACCCGTGCGGACGGGGCCGAGCGGCACGGCATCGGGCTGGTGCTGGCCCGGCAGACCGCCCGCCGGCACGCCGGGGACGTGGAGCTGGTCGACGCCGGCGGCAGCGGGCACGGGGCCGTCTTCCGCGCGAGGATGGGCGGCGTGCTGCTGCGCGAGGGGCAGACCGCCACCCCCGGCCACGAGGAGCTGACGTGATCCGGGTGCTGGTCGTCGACGACGACTTCCGGGTCGCCCGCGTGCACGCGTCGTACTGTGAGCGGGTGCCGGGGTTCGAGGTCGTCGGCACCACGCACACCGCGGCCGACGCGGTGCGCCTGGCCGCCGAGACCGCACCGGACCTGGTGCTGCTCGACGAGTACCTCCCCGACCGGCCGGGGTCCTCGGTGATCGGTGAGATCGGGGCGGCCGTCATCGTCATCAGCGCGGCCGACGACGCGGCCACGGTGCGCCAGGCGATCTCGCGCGGCGCGGTCAACTACCTCGTCAAGCCGTTCGCCCCCTCGGTCCTGGCCGACCGGCTGGTGGCGTTCGAGCGGTTCCATCGCTCCCTGCACGGCGACCGGCAGCTCGACCAGCAGGCGGTCGACCGGGCGATGCGGATGCTGCACGAGGGCGACCTCACCGGCTCGGCGCTGCCCAAGGGGCGGTCGGCGGTGACAGCCGAGGCGGTCCGCGAGGCGCTGCGCTCCTCAGGGGAGCCGATGACCGCGCAGGCGATCGCCGACGCGGTCGGGGTGTCCCGGGCGACCGCCCAGCGCTACCTGGCCGACCTGGCCCGGGCCGGCCGCGTCCAGCTGGGCCTGCGCTACGGCGCGACCGGGCGGCCCGAGCACCGGTACGAGTGGCTCGGCGGCACCGAGCACGCCTGAGAGCACGTCCGAACGCACCAGTTCCGTCGTTTCGTGGCCCTGACGGGCCGGAAACGACGGAACAGGTGCGTTCGGTGGTGGCACGATGACGCCCGTGGGGAGCGCGCGCGAGGTCCTGGGCATCGAGGTCGGCGACGAGCTCATGGCCCGGTGGGCAGGCTGGTTCGCCCCGGAGGTGCAGCCCTTCCTCGTGCCGGAGGGCAGCGCCCTGGCTGAGCTGGGTCGTCCGGTGGCCCCCGGACCCGCGGCCGTGGAGTGGCGCGACACGTTCGAGATCTACACCCCGCCCGCCGGCATGACGTGTCGCGGCGTGACGGCCGCCGAGTTCACGGCGCTGCCGCGGGAGGTGCGCGCTGAGCTGGTGCGCACCCAACGGGCCGTTGGACGACGACTCGTGCCGAGCGTGCGGTCGTGGCCGGCGCTGCGGGACCACGGCATCCGCGAGCAGGCCGACGGGCACCGGTTCGTCTGGTGGCCGGAGCTGCTGGGGGGTCGCGAGGACGATGCGCTCGTGCCGTTCGTGGAGGAGGGGATGCGGCGCAGCCGTCATGCCGAGGTCCCTGCTGCTGTCTGGCGCGAGGCCGGTCGCGTTCTCCCGGGAGCCCGGGAGCTGGCCGGGACGTTCCCGGGCGGCAGCGGACCCAACTGCCTGGCCACGGTGATGGCTGCCTCGGGGGTCAGCGAGGTGGCGACCCGGTGGATGCAGCGTGAGCCGTTCGAGGAATGGCTCGCCGGCCACACGTGTCCGGGCGGCCGGGACGACCATCCGGGCACGGTCCTGGTCTGGCGTTCGCAGGCGGGGCTCGTCCAGCACGCAGCCGTCACCCTCGGCGCCGGCTGGGCGCTGCACAAGCCGTCGCAGGGGTGGATGAGCCCGGTGAAGGTGCTCACGATGGCCGAGGTGCTGCTCAGCGCGCGGTGTCCGGGCAGGCGGCTGACCCGACGCCGCCTGGTCTAGGCGCCCACCTTCATGCGCCGAGAGGGACGTTTCTCGGGTGTGCGCTGGCGCAGAACCCGGAGGAACGTCCCTCTCGGCGGGATGAGGGTCAGTGCTCGCGGCCACGCTCGCGGCGGGTCAGGCCCACCACGCCGATGAGCAGCAGCAGCAGGCCGGCCACGATCACCGAGCCGGGGCCGAGCTGCGACCAGCTGACCGTCAGGTCCGTCGTCTCGCGCAGGATCGCCAGCGCGGCGACCGCGATCGCGAACACCCCGAGCAGGATCGCCGCGGCGTGCGGCCCGCGCGGACGCTCCGGTGCGGTGACGGTCGGGGCTGCGGGAGCCACGGCCGGCGTGGCCGCGGCCGCCGGGGTGACCGGCTCGGCATACCGCTGGGTGTCTTCGCTGACGGGCGCGCTCGGCGCGTCCTGGGGCTCGCCGGTGGAGGGCAGGGCCTGGGTCGGGTCGCCGGCCTCGACCGGCTCGGTGCCGTCGTGGGACTGGTCCATGCTCATTCCTTGACCACCTTGATCTCTCCGAAACCGACGCCGGCCTTGATGGTCAGCGCGGTGGGGCCGGTGCCGATGACGGCGTGCTTGCTGACGTCGCTGCCCGAGCTCTTGCTCACGCCGCCGTCCGCGGGGTAGGTGATGTCACCGACGCCCACGTGGCTGTCGACGGCGACCGTGACGTCGTTCGGGACGATGACCGTCAGCTGACCGACGCCGACCGAGGCCGGGACGCTGACCCCGGTCAGGCCGGTCGCCGGCAGCCGGGTCAGGTCGAGCACCGCGTCGCCGACCGCGATGCCGAACGTGGAGTCCGCCGAGATCGTCTGCGGCCGCCAGGTCTGGTCGCCGACGCGGGTGCTGACGTTGAGGTTGCTGGGGAAGATGGCCGCGGCCCACACGACGACGGCGAGGCAGACGGTGAGGAAGCCGAGGAAGCCTGCGCGCCACCCGGCGATCCCGATGCCGAGGACCAGTACGCCCAGGGCGCCGAGTGCGCTGGCGAGGGCGATGACGGTGTGGTTGCCGGGCAGGTTGAACATGTCGCCCAGCCAGGTCATCAGGCCGTAGGTCACCAGGGCGAGGCCGATGCCCACCAGGGTCATCAGCGCTCCACCCGAGCGGCGTCGCGCGGGCGGGGTGAAGCTGCTCCCGACCTGCTGGCCCCAGGCGGCGGCGCGCTCGCCGGCGTCCTGACCCCAGGCCGCGGTGCGCTCGGCCACCTGCGTTGACCACGCAGCCCCCGCGGGCGCCGACGGTGCCGCGCCCATGGCCGAGGTCGTCGTGGTGGGGCCGGTGGGCGGCGTGCCCTGCTCACCCGGCGCCGCCGGCTGTGCGGGCTGGGCGGGAGGGGCCGGGGGCGTGCGGCCCTCGCGGTTGCTCAGCGCCCACCACAGCAGGCCGCCCAGGACGAGCAGCCCCCACGGGAAGCTCCAGAAGCCGTTGTGGCCGAACCACCACGGGAAGCCGCTGAACACGGCGAAGCCGGTGATGACCAGCAGCACCACGGCGCTGCCCTCACCGTGCCGCAGGGCGCGCTCGGCCATGATCGAGCCGTTCGTCTCCGGCAGCAGCAGCCACGCGACCAGGTAGGCCGAGACGCCCACGCCGCCGAGCAGCACCAGCAGCACCGTCGCAGCGCGCACGATGACCGGGTCGACGCCGAGGCGGTCGGCGATGCCTGAGCAGACGCCGCCGATCCACTTGTCGTGGGCGCGTCGCCGGACCCCCAGGCCGCGCAGGCCGTCGAAGAACTTGTCGAGCGCGTTCACCGGTGCGCTCCCCGTCGATTCGTTCATGGCTCGATCCTGCTGTGCGCCGGGGGGCACGGCCATGAGGAACGTCCCTGAGCCGACCCTGACCCGCCCCTGAGAACGGCCCGCCGCACCTGACCCGGGGCCCCGGGGTGGGACAGGATGGGCACGTGCCCACGCCCTACGAACCCACGCGGCCGCCCGAGCCGTCGCCGCACCGGCTGACCCGCCCGGTCGAGGGCCGCTTGATCGGTGGTGTGTGCGCCGGGCTGGCCGAGCACCTGAACCTCGACGTCAACGTGGTGCGGATCTGCTTCGTCCTCGCCAGCTTCCTCGGTGGGGCCGGCATCGGCGTCTACCTCTTTCTCTGGGCCCTCACCCCGCAGGAGCGGCCCGCCGCTGATCCTGTTGCGGGACAAGGCGCCCCGGCCCGGCGCGTCCGCCCGGTGCGTTCGGAGGCTGCCCGCAACCTGCTCCTCGGCGCCGCCCTGGTGGTCCTCGGCACGGCCCTGGTGCTCCAGCAGCGCGGGGTGAACCTGCGCCTGGACATCGTCATCCCGGTCCTCGTCGTGGCGCTGGGCGCCGTGCTCGCCTGGACCCAGCTCGACGACACCGAGCGCGACCGCTGGCTGGCGCGCAGGGGTGCCGACCGGCCGCCGGGGATGCTGCGGCTCGGGGCGGGCGTGGTCCTCGCCATCGCCGGGATCATCGGCCTGGCCGCGCTGGGCCAGGGGCTGGGCGGCCTGTGGAACGTCGCGGTCGCCGCCGCGGCGGTCCTGGCCGGGGTCGCGCTCATCGCCACCCCGTGGGCGGTCCGGCTGTGGAACGACCTGCGCGAGGAGCAGGCCCGGCTGGTGCGGGCCACCGAGCGCGCCGACATCGCGGCGCACCTGCACGACTCGGTGCTGCAGACCCTGGCCCTCATCCAGCGCAAGGCCGACGACCCGGCCGAGGTGGCGCGCCTCGCCCGCGCCCAGGAACGCGAGCTGCGCGGCTGGCTGTATGCCGGTCCCCGGGGGTCCGGGGCCAGCCTCGCCGCCGCGGTCACCGAGGTCGCCCACGAGGTGGAGGACCTGCACGGGGTGCCCGTCGAGCTCGTCGTGACCGGCGACCGGCCGCTGGAGGAGCCCGGCCAGGCGCTCGTGCGGGCCCTGCGTGAGGCGCTGCTCAACGCGGTGCGCCACGGCCGGCCGCCCGTCTCGGCCTACGTCGAGGTCGGGCCCACCCTGGTCGAGGCGTTCGTCCGCGACCACGGCGACGGGTTCGAGGTCGACGCCGTCCCGGCCGACCGCCTCGGCGTGCGCGAGTCGATCGTCGGCCGGATGGACCGGCACGGCGGGTCGGCCCGGGTGCGGCGCCTCGAGGACGGCACCGAGGTCGCCCTGTCCCTGCCCGTGGCTCCGCCCGGCGAGGGGACCGAACGATCCGCTGAAACCGTTGCACCACAGACCGACCCGACCACCGCCACCGAGCCGGGGCAGCGCGCCGCGACCCCGTCCGAACCTCCGGGAGCCCGCTCATGACCGACCCGATCCGGCTCGTCCTCGTCGACGACCACCGCATGTTCCGCTCCGGCGTCAAGGCCGAGCTCGACCCCTCGCTGGAGGTCGTGGGGGAGGCCGCGGACGTCGACGAGGCGGTGCGCGTGGTCGCCGCCACGCGCCCCGACGTCGTGCTGCTCGACGTGCACCTGCCCGGCGGCAACGGCAACGGCGGCAGCGACGTCATCAGCGGCTCGCGGGGCGCGACCACCGGGTCGGGGGCGCCGGTGCGATTCCTCGCGCTGTCGGTGTCCGACGCCGCCGAGGACGTCATCGCGGTCATCCGCGCCGGGGCCCGGGGTTACGTGACCAAGACGATCAGCGGGAACGACCTGACCACGGCGATCCGCCGCGTCGCCGACGGTGATGCGGTGTTCAGCCCGCGACTGGCCGGCTTCGTCCTCGACGCGTTCGGCGCCGCCGCCGGCGAGATCGCCGAGGTCGACGAGGAGCTGGACCGGCTCAGCGCCCGCGAGCGGGAGGTGATGCGGCTGATCGCCCGCGGCTACCAGTACAAGGAGGTCGCCAAGGAGCTGTTCATCTCGGTCAAGACGGTCGAGACCCACGTCTCGTCGGTGCTGCGCAAGCTGCAGCTGTCCTCCCGGCACGAGCTGACCGCCTGGGCCGCGGGCCGCCGCCTGCTCTGACCGAGGTCTGGCGCGATCGGCGTCGCCGGGTTCTACTGGGCTACGTGTCGTCCCAGCGCGGGGTACGCGCCCAGGTCGCGGACTCCTGGTTCCGCTCGGCGGCGGCGGGGGTCCAGGCCGACCTCGTCGACGCCCCGATCACGCTGCCCACCGACGTCCTCCGCGACCACCGCGAGGCGCACCCGCTCTCCCGCGTCTTCCCGCTGCTCGACGACGTGCTCGGCCAGGCCGCCCGCGACTGTGACGCGATCATGGCGGTCAGCGACTCGGCCGGGCAGCTGCTCTGGGTGTGCGGCCACCCCCAGGTCCTGCGCCAGGCCGAGGCCATCGGCTTCGTCGAGGGCGCCAACTGGGACGAGCGCGTGGCCGGCACCAACGCCCCCGGCATGGCCCTGCGGCTGGACGAGTCGGTCAACATCATCGGCGCCGAGCACTTCCGCCGGTCGGTGCAGCGCTGGAGCTGCGCCGCCACCCCGATCCACGACCCGCAGACCCACGGCCTGCTCGGCGTCCTCGACATCACCGGCGGCGACCAGATCGTCGTGCCGCAGACCATGGCGATGGTGCGGGCCGCGGCCCGCATGGCCGAGGCCGAGCTGGCGCGCGAGGTGCTCTCGCGGCGCAGCGGCGAGCCACGGCATACCGCGCGTGGCCTGTCGGTGGTCATGGAGTCGCTCGGTCGTTCCGAGACGCTGCTCTCCCTCGACGACGGCCGCGGGCACCAGGGCACGCTGCGGCTGAGCCCGCGGCACAGCGAGATCCTGCTGCTGCTCGCCTCCGCGCCGCGCGGGCTCTCCGGGGACGAGCTCGCGGTGCTGCTCTACGAGGAGGACGTCAGCGCCTCGACGCTGCGGGTCGAGCTCAACCGGCTGCGCCACCTGCTCGGCGAGGACGTGCTGGCGTCGCGGCCCTACCGCCTCGCCGCCGAGCTCGCCGGGGACTGGCTCGCCGTCGAGGCCCACCTCGCCTCCGGCGACGTGCGCTCCGCGCTGCGCCTGTATCGCGGTCCGCTACTGCCGCACTCGGCCGCCCCGGGCGTGGTGCGGCTGCGCGAGGAGGTCCACGAGTCGCTGCGCCGCGCGGTGATGCAGAGCCGGGAGGCGGACCTGATGTCGACGTGGACGCGCGCCTCGTGGGGCAGCGACGACTACGCCATGTGGCTCGCCCAGCGGGCGGTGCTGCCGCAGGGCAGCCCGCTGCGGCCGCTGGTGCTGGGGCAGCTCGCCCGCCTCGACCGCGAGCTGTCCTGACCCGCGAGCGGCCCGCCCCGCGGGAGGGTCGGGCGCCACGCGCGTGAGGACCGTGCAACGTGGATGCAACCTGCGCGTTCCTAGCGTCGGTGACACCCCCTGCACCCGGGTCGCAGACACTTCCCGGGTGCGGGGGCCCACCACTGACGTTGGGAGAGCGCAATGACGGTCTACGCACCCCCTGGCACCGCGGACTCACTGGTCTCGGTCCAGAGCAGGTACGGCCACTTCATCGGCGGCAACTGGGTCGAGCCGAAGAAGGGCCAGTACTTCGAGAACATCTCGCCGGTCAACGGCAAGCCGTTCTGCGAGGTCGGTCGCGGCACGGCCGAGGACATCGAGGCGGCCCTGGACGCCGCGCACGCCGCGGCGCCGGCCTGGGGTCGCACGTCGCTGGCCGAGCGGTCGCTGGTCCTCAACAAGATCGCCGACCGGCTCGAGGACAACCTCGAGATGCTCGCAGTCGCCGAGTCCTGGGAGAACGGCAAGGCGGTGCGCGAGACGCTGGCGGCGGACCTGCCGCTGGCGGTCGACCACTTCCGCTACTTCGCCGGCGTGCTGCGCGGCCAGGAGGGCAGCAGCAGCGAGATCGACGAGAACACCGTCGCGTACCACTTCCACGAGCCGCTCGGCGTGGTCGGGCAGATCATCCCGTGGAACTTCCCGATCCTCATGGCCACGTGGAAGCTCGCGCCGGCCCTGGCTGCCGGCAACGCCGTGGTGCTCAAGCCCGCCGAGCAGACGCCGTGGTCGATCCTCAAGGTCATCGAGCTCGTCGCCGACCTGCTCCCCGCCGGCGTCGTCAACGTCGTCAACGGGTTCGGCGTGGAGGCGGGCAAGCCGCTGGCGTCCTCGTCTCGGATCGCCAAGATCGCCTTCACCGGCGAGACCACGACCGGCCGGCTGATCATGCAGTACGCCAGCCAGAACATCATCCCGGTGACGCTGGAGCTCGGCGGCAAGAGCCCCAACCTCTTCTTCGAGGACGTCCTGGCCGAGCGGGACGCCTTCTACGACAAGGCGCTCGAGGGCTTCACGATGTTCGCGCTGAACCAGGGCGAGGTCTGCACCTGTCCGTCGCGGGCGCTGGTGCAGCGCTCGATCTACAGCGACTTCGTGCCGGACGCGGTCGCCCGGGTGGAGAAGATCGTCCAGGGCAACCCGCTCGACACCGCGACGACGATGGGCGCCCAGGCCTCCAACGACCAGCTGGAGAAGATCCTGTCCTACCTCGACATCGGCCGGCAGGAGGGCGCCAAGGTGCTCACCGGCGGGGAGCGCAACGTGCTCGAGGGCGACCTGGCCGAGGGCTACTACGTCGCGCCGACGATCTTCGAGGGCAACAACGCGATGCGGATCTTCCAGGAGGAGATCTTCGGCCCGGTGCTGTCCCTGACCGGCTTCGACGACGAGGCGGACGCGCTCAAGACGGCCAACGACACGCTCTACGGCCTCGGCGCCGGCCTCTGGACGCGCGACGGGTCGCGCGCCTACCGGGTCGGCCGTAGCATCAAGGCCGGTCGCGTCTGGACCAACTGCTACCACCAGTACCCCGCGCACGCCGCGTTCGGTGGCTACAAGCAGTCCGGCATCGGGCGCGAGAATCACAAGATGATGCTGGACCACTACCAGCAGACCAAGAACCTGCTGGTGTCCTACTCGCCCGACGCCCTCGGCTTCTTCTAGGCCGATGGCGGAGACCCAGCAGAGTCGGGTCGAGGCCACCGGTGAGGCGGCGGAGCTGCTCCGCCGCCTCACCGAGGTGCACGGGCCGGTGATGTTCCACCAGTCCGGCGGCTGCTGCGACGGCAGCTCCCCGATGTGCTACCCCGCAGGGGAGTTCATGACCGGAGACGCGGACGTGCACCTCGGTGACCTCGATGTCCCGGGCGTGGCCGAGCCGGTGCCGGTGTGGATGTCCAGGGCGCAGTACGAGTACTGGAAGCACACGCACCTGACCATCGACGTGGTGAAGGGGCGGGGGAGCGGCTTCTCCCTGGAGGCGCCGGAAGGCGTGCGCTTCCTCATCCGCTCCCGGCTGATGACGCAGGAGGAGCTGCGCGCGTTCTCGCTGCTCTGAGGCCGCGGCCCTAGGGTGTGGCCATGTCCTTCGTCTTCAACCTGGTCCTCGTCCTGCACCTGCTCGGCATGGCCGCCATCGTCGGCGGGTGGTTCGTCGTGGCCAGGTCGCCGCGGATCGCCGAGCCGATCGTGTGGGGCGCCCGCGCCCAGATCCTCACCGGGATCATCCTCGTCGGCCTGGCCGAAGCCGGCTGGTCCGACCACAAGCCGGCCAGCGCCTGGGTTGGGGTGAAGCTCGTCGTGGCCCTGGCCGTCGTGGCGCTGTCCGAGATCACCCGGGCGAAGAACAAGCGCGGGGAGTCCTTCAACCCCAACCTGGTCCACGCGGTCGGCGCACTGGCTGTCGTCAACGTGCTCGTCGCCGCGCTCTGGACCTGAGCCCCCGGGCGACCACAGCCCGACCGAACACGTCGCAGCCCGCGTTTCGAGCCCTTCAGGCGCCGAAAACGCGGGCTGCGACGTGTTCTCTCGCTGGGAGGGGGCGGGACGGGGAGGGCGTGGGTCAGGGGATGAGCAGCAGCTTGCCGGTGGTGCGCCGGCCCTCCAGGTCGCGGTATGCCGTGCCGGCGTCAGCCAGGGGGTAGCGCCCACCCACCTCGAGGTGCAGGCGCCCCTGCGCGATCGCGTCGAGGACATCACCTCCCCGCCACAGCAGCTCCTCGCGGTCGGCGACGTAGTGCCCGAGCGTGGGCCGGGTGACGAACAGCGACCCGGCGGGGTTGAGCCGCTGCAGGTCGAACGGCGGCACCTGCCCGCTGGCCGCGCCGAAGAGGGCGAGCATCCCGCGGGGGCGCAGCGAGGCCAGGGACCCCTCGAAGGTGTCCTTGCCGACGCCGTCGTAGACCACGTCGACCCCGCGTCCGCCGGTGAGCTCCCGGACCGCGGCGGCCACGTCGGTGACCTGGCTGTAGTTGATGACGTGGTCGGCGCCGAGCGCGCGGGCCTTGTCCGCCTTCGCGTCGGTCCCGGCGGTGCCGATGACGGTGGCCCCGCGCTCCTTGGCCATCTGCACGAGGAGCTGGCCGACCCCGCCCGCCGCGGCGTGCACGAGGACCGTGTCACCCGGCTGCACGGCATACGTGCTGGTGACCAGGTAGTGCGCGGTCATCCCCTGGAGCATGGCCGCGGCCGCCGTCTCGGTGCCGACGGTGTCGGGCACCGGCACCAGGGCGGCGGCGGGCAGCACGGCCAGGCCGGCGAAGCTGCCGGGCTGCATCGCCCAGGCGACCCGGTCGCCCACGGCAACGCCGGTCACGCCCTCGCCGACGGACTCGACCATGCCGGCGCCCTCGCTCCCGACGACGAACGGCGTGGGGATGGGGTAGACGCCCTCGCGCTGGTAGACGTCGATGAAGTTGACGCCGCAGGCCTCGACCCGGACGCGGACCTCGCCGGCGCCGGGCTCGGGCACGTCGCGCTGCTGCACCTCGAGCACCTCGGGCCCGCCGTTGCGGGTGACGACCAGGGCGGTGGTGGTGGTCATGGGGGATCCCCCGATCCGGTTGTGGGACAAGGACGTTCGTGCGTCAGTTGAGCCGGGTCACGGCGAAGGCCTCGGCGAGGTGGCCCTCGGGCAGCCCGAAGCCTGACGCGACCGCCCCGCCCCAGGTGCGCAGCATGGTGTCGAGCTCGTCCATGTGCGAGGTCTGCGAGGCGTGGGCCTGGAGCGCCTTGAGCTTGCGGTCGTAGGTGGCGGTGATGTCCACGGCGTGGGTCATCCGCGGGTGGGCCATGATCCAGATCTCGCCGACGTGCCACGGCGGCAGGCCCTCCTGCACCAGCTCGGGCCAGGCGAAGGCGTTCTCGGCCGCAGGGTAGGCCGCGCGGATCGCCGCCTCGCCCGCCGCCATGTGGTCGGGGTGGGACGCCTGGATCCGGTCGTACCACCGCTCCGGGGACTGGATCAGCAGCCGTTGCGGGCGCACGTCGCGGATGACCCGGACGATGTCGCGCTGGAGCTCCCACGTGGGCTCCAGCCAGCCGTCGCGGTAGCCGTCGAGGAAGCGCACGTCGGTGACGCCGAGCGCCCCGCTGGCGGCACGCTGCTCGGCCTCGCGGATCGCCGGCATCTGCTCGCGCGGGGTCTCGTCGAAGCCGCCCTGCTCGCCCCGGGTGCACAACAGCACCGTCACGGCGATGCCGGCCTCGGTCCAGGCGGCGATGGTGCCCGCGGAGCCGAAGTCGGCGTCGTCGGGGTGGGCGACCACGACCAGGGCCCGCTCGATCTCGGAGTCGTCCCGCGGGCCCGGTGCGGTGAACACGTCCTGGCTCATGCCGCCACCTTATGCGCGGCCGAGGCCCTCGAGGGCGGTCCCGTCCAGCCGGTAGACCGACCACTCGTCCTGGGCCTGCGCGCCCAGCCCCTCGTAGAAACCGATCGAGGGCGTGTTCCAGCGCAGCACCCACCACTCCAGCCGGCCGTAGCCGCGCTCGACGCAGATCCGCGCCAGGGTCGCGAGCAGCTCCTTGCCCAGGCCGGAGCCGCGCTGCTCCGGCGTGACGTAGAGGTCCTCCAGCCAGATGCCGGGCCGGCCCAGCCAGGTGGAGAAGGTCAGGTACCACACCGCCATCCCCACGACGTCGCCGTCGACCTCGGCCACGTGGGCCCAGGCGGTCGGCGCCCCGTCGGCGGGGAACAGGCACGCCAGGAAGCCCTCCGGGGTCGCCTCGACCGCGTCGGGCTCCTTCTCGTAGGCCGCGAGCTCGTGCACCAGGCGCAGGATGGCGGGCACGTCGTCGGGGGTGGCCGGCCGGATCGTCGCGGTATGCCGTGTGGTCACCCGCCGAGGGTATGCCGTGCGGTCGCGGTCCACCCGGCGTCGCCCCGCTGCCGGGGACCACGTCACCCGTCCCGGATGAGGCGGGCCGGAGCACCACGGCGTGAGCATGGCCGGCACGGGGACGCGCCGCTCACGGCCGGTCCCGGGGAGGAGGCCCTCGGGCATGCCGGAGCAGGAACACCCCTTGTCCGTGGTGGCCGCGAGCTATGACAGCGTCGACGCCGCGATCGTGGACTACGAGGCGCTCAAGGTGCTCTACCGCGTGCCCCGGTTGGCGCACGGGTTCGACGCGGCGGTGGTGGCGCAGGACGAGTACGGGCAGGTCCGCATCGTCCGCAAGCACGAGCAGCCCACCCGGCACGGCGCGGCGGTCGGCCTCGGCTGGGGCCTGGCCGCCGGCGTGGCTGCGCTGCTCTTCCCACCCGTGGGCGTCATCGCCGCGCGCGCCGCCGGGGAGGTCGGCAGCGCGGCGGTCGTCGTGGTCGCCGGTCACGCCGCGGGCGGGCTGGACCGCGAGGTGCTCAGCCGGCTCGGCGAGGCCCTCGACGCGGGCCGGGCCGGGGTGCTGGCGGTCTGCGAGACGCGCCTGGCCGACCGGGTGGAGGCCACGCTCACGGCGGCCGACCGAGTCGTCACGGCGCCGATCGACGTCGACACCGACCGGCTCGCGACCGAGCTGCGCGAGACCCGGGAACCGGCGCTGCCCCTCCCGCCGCAGCCGAGCGCACCGCCAGAGCTGTCCTAGTCCTCGCGGGCCGGGGGACGCTGCGCCGGGCCGCGGCGCGAGCCGGGCGCTGTCGGCCGGACCCCGTAGGCTTGACCCCGAGATGAGCACCCTCTTCGACGACCTGCCCCTGCCCGGACTCAGCCCGAAGCAAGCCTCTGGCGAGGTGGACCACCGGGGCGTGCCCACGTGGGCCGAAGCCGCCGGTGAGGCACCCGGCGAGGGTGCGCCGCGGCATACCGGGGTCACCCGCGACCCGGCCGCGCTGCTCGAGGGGCTCAACCCGCAGCAGCGCGAGGCGGTCGTGCACGAGGGCTCCCCGCTGCTCATCGTCGCCGGCGCCGGCTCGGGCAAGACCCGCGTGCTGACCCACCGCATCGCCCACCTGCTGGCTGCGCGCCACGTCAAGCCCGGCGAGGTCCTCGCGATCACCTTCACCAACAAGGCCGCCGCGGAGATGCGCGAGCGGGTCACCGGCCTCGTCGGCGGGCGCGCCCAGGCGATGTGGGTCTCGACCTTCCACAGCGCCTGCGTGCGGATCCTGCGCCGCGAGGCGACCACGATCGGCATGAAGTCGACCTTCTCCATCTACGACGCCGCCGACAGCCAGCGGCTGATGTCGATGGTGTTGCGCGACCTCGACCTCGACCCCAAGCGCTACCCGCCGCGCTCGTTCTCGGCGCAGGTGTCCAACCTCAAGAACGAGCTGGTCGACGAGGAGACCTTCGCCTCGCAGGTGGTGGAGGGCAACCACCAGGAGCGGATGTTGGCCGAGGCCTACACCGCCTACCAGCGGCGGCTGCGCCAGGCCAACGCGCTCGACTTCGACGACCTGATCATGACCACGGTGAACATGCTCCAGGCGTTCCCCGACGTCGCGGAGCACTACCACCGCCGGTTCCGCCACGTCATGGTCGACGAGTACCAGGACACCAACCACGCGCAGTACCAGCTGGTCAAGGAGCTCGTCGGTGCTCCGGGTGGGGAGGTCCCGCCGGCGGAGCTGGTCGTCGTGGGTGACGCCGACCAGTCGATCTACGCCTTCCGTGGCGCGACCATCCGCAACATCGTCGAGTTCGAGCAGGACTACCCCGACGCGCGCACGATCCTGCTGGAGCAGAACTACCGCTCCACGCAGACCATCCTGCGGGCCGCCAACGCCGTCATCGCCAAGAACCCCGACCGGCGCCCCAAGAACCTGTGGACCGACTCCGGCGACGGCACCCCGATCGTCGGCTACGTCGCCGACTCCGAGCACGACGAGGCCGCGTTCGTGGCCCGCCAGATCGACGCGCTGGCCGACGAGCACGGCGTCAAGCCCAAGGACGTCGCGGTCTTCTACCGCACCAACGCCCAGTCCCGCGCCGTGGAGGAGGTGTTCGTCCGGGTCGGCCTGCCCTACAAGGTCGTCGGCGGCACCCGCTTCTACGAGCGGCGTGAGGTCAAGGACGCGCTGGCCTACCTGCGGGTCATCTCCAACCCCACCGACACGGTCAACCTGCGCCGGATCCTCAACGTCCCCAAGCGGGGCATCGGCGACCGGGCCGAGGCCTGTATCGCGATGCTCGCCGAGCGCGAGCGGGTCCCCTTCGTCGCGGCCCTGGGCCGCCCCGAGGACGCCCCCGGCATCGCCACCCGCTCGGTCACCGCGATCAAGGCCTTCACCGGACTGCTCGAGGCCCTGCAGACCGTCCACGAGGGCGGCGCCGGCGTGGCAGCCCTGATCGAGGCCGTGGTGGAGCAGACCGGCTACCTCGCCGAGCTGCGCGCCAGCCACGACCC
>NZ_JBTCWL010000050.1:0-29632 GCF_054325275.1 Oryzihumus sp. | reverse complement strand
ACGTCCGCGAGCTCGAGACCCAGCTGCGCGAGCTCGACCGCCGGCGGGACCACGCCCAGGCGCGGCTGGCCGACCCCGAGGTCGTCGCGGCCCGCGACGCGGCGGTGCCTGACCTCGACCGGCTCACCCACGAGCGCGACGGCGCAAGCCGGGCCCTCGGAGCCGCGCGTGACCGCCACACCCTCGCCGAGCGTGCCAGCTCCCAGCTGCGCCAGCTGCACACCGCGGTACGCGCGGTCCTCGACCGGCTCGGTCCCGCCGAGGACGAGGCCGCCCTGGTGCAGGAACTGGCCGAGTGCGTCGCCGGCACCAGCGCCAACAACGCCCTGCGGATGCGGCTGTCGTCCTACGTGCTGGCCTCGCGGCTGGAGGAGGTCACCGTCCTGGCCAACGAGCGGCTGCGCACCATGAGTGACGGCCGCTACGCCCTGGAGTACACCGACGCGCTCGCGGCCCGCGGAGCACGCAGCGGGCTCGGCCTGCGCGTGCGGGACGCGTGGACCGGCCTGCCCCGCGACACCTCCACCCTCTCCGGCGGCGAGGCGTTCATGGCCTCCCTGGCGCTCGCGCTCGGGCTCGGCGACGCGGTCAAGGCCGAGGCCGGCGGCCTCGACCTGCAGACCCTGTTCGTGGACGAGGGTTTCGGCACCCTCGACGAGGAGAGCCTCGAGCAGGTGATGGCGGTGCTCGACGGTCTGCGCGAGGGTGGCCGGGCGGTGGGCATCGTCAGCCACGTGGCCGAGCTGCGTCAGCGCATCCCGGTGCAGCTGCGGGTCACCAAGACCCAGCGGGGATCCGAGCTCGCCGTGCGCGTCGAGGACGCCCCCGCAGCCTGAACCCACCCAGCGTTCCGGGGGCTGGGAGCTGCGACCCGGCATACACTCCTGCCCGGGGCGCTCACCGTGAGCCGTCGCCCCGGTGGGGAAGCAGGAGGTCGCGCCATGTCCCTGGTCCGGGTCCACAACTTCTCGGTCTCCCTCGACGGCTTCGGCACGGGCGAAGGGCAGAGCCTGGAGTCCCCGTTCGGCCACGCCGGCGGCCGGCTGCACGAGTGGTTCTTCCCGACCCGCACGTTCCGGGCCATGCAGGGCGAGGACGGCGGCAGCACCGGCGTCGATGACGCGATGGCCCGGGCGTGGGACGTGGGCATCGGCGCCGAGATCATGGGGCGCAACAAGTTCGGTCCCCAGCGCGGGCCCTGGGAGGATCACGACTGGACGGGCTGGTGGGGTCCGAACCCGCCGTTCCACACCCCGGTCTACGTCCGCACCCACCACCCCCGGCCGTCGGTGCAGATGGAGGGCGGCACGACCTTCCACTTCGTCGACGGCAGCCCCGAGGAGGTGCTGCGCCTGGCCCGGGAGGGCGCCGGTGGCCTGGACGTGCGGATCGGGGGCGGACCCTCGACGGTCCGCGACTTCCTCGCCGCGGACCTGGTCGACCACCTGCACGTCGTCGTCGTGCCGATCCTCCTCGGCCGCGGGGTGCGCCTGTGGGACCACCTCGAGGGCCTGGATCAGCGCTTCGACGTCGAGTCGGTGTCGACTCCCGCCGGGGTCACGCACGTCACCTTCACTCGGCGCTAGATCCCGCCCCCACCCCGGCACGACCTGGTGCCCGCCACGCCGCGAACCGGCGCCGGGGAAGGCGGGAAGCGCGGCGCAACGGGCACCAGGTCGGGGTGGACCGGGGTCAGTCCTCGAACGCCTCCGGCGGCGGGCACGAGCAGACGAGGTTGCGGTCGCCGAACGCCCCGTAGATGCGCCGCACCGGCGGCCAGTACTTCGCCCGCGGGTCGACCCCGTGCGGGTATGCGGCGGTGTGCCGGTCGTAGGGGTGGTCCCACTCCCCTGCCAGGGACAGCGCCGTGTGCGGGGCGTGCCGCAGCGCGCTGTCGGCGACGGCGACCTCACCGCGGGCGACCTGCTCGATCTCCTCCCGGATGGCCACCATCGCGTCGCAGAACCGGTCGAGCTCGGTGAGGTCCTCGCTCTCGGTCGGCTCCACCATCAGCGTGCCGGCCACCGGGAAGGACATCGTCGGCGCGTGGAAGCCGTAGTCGATGAGCCGCTTGGCGACGTCGTCGACCGTGACGCCCGTGGTGCGGGTGATCTCGCGGACGTCGAGGATGCACTCGTGCGCGACCAGGCCCTCGGGGCCGGCGTACAGGACCGGGAAGTGGTCGCGCAGCCGGGCGGCGACGTAGTTGGCCGACAGGATCGCCGTCTGGGTGGCCTTGGTCAGGCCGGCGCCGCCCATGAGCCGCACGTAGGCCCAGGAGATCGGCAGGATGCTGGCCGAGCCGTACGGGGCCGCCGAGATCGGGCCGACACCGGTCGCCGGGCCGGCCTCCGGGGCGAGCGGGTGGTTGGGCAGGTACGGCGCGAGGTGGGCGCGCACGCCGACCGGGCCGACGCCGGGGCCGCCGCCGCCGTGCGGGATGCAGAACGTCTTGTGCAGGTTGAGGTGCGAGACGTCGGCACCGAACTTGCCGGGCCGGGCGATCCCGACCAGCGCGTTGAGGTTGGCCCCGTCGACGTAGACCTGGCCGCCCGCGTCGTGCACCAGCTCGCACAGCTCGCTGATCGTGTCCTCGAACACCCCGTGCGTGGACGGGTAGGTGACCATGATCGCCGCGAGCTGGTCGCGGTGCTGCTCGACCTTGGCGCGCAAGTCGTCCATGTCGATGTCGCCGCCCTCGGCGGTCCGGACGACGACGACCTTCATGCCGGCCATCACGGCGCTCGCCGCGTTGGTGCCGTGCGCGCTGGCCGGGATGAGGCACACCGTGCGGGCGGCGTCGCCGCGGGCCTCGTGGTAGGCGTGGATCGCCAGCAGGCCGGCCAGCTCACCCTGGGAGCCGGCGTTGGGCTGCAGCGACACCTCGTCGTAGCCGGTGACCTCGCACAGCCACGAGGACAGGTCAGTGACCAGCTCGCGGATGCCCTCGGTCTGCGACGCCGGCGCGAACGGGTGGAGCCCGGCGAACTCCGGCCAGGTCACCGCCTCCATCTCGGTGGTGGCGTTGAGCTTCATCGTGCACGAGCCGAGCGGGATCATGCCGCGGTCGAGCGCGTAGTCCTTGTCCGAGAGCCGGCGCAGGTAGCGCAACATCGCGGTCTCGCTGTGGTGCGTGTGGAAGACGGGGTGGGTCAGGTATGCCGTCTCCCGCACCAGCGCCGCGGGCCAGGACGGCTCCGCGTCGCGCACCTCGCTCAGCCCCGTGACGCCGAACGCCGCCCAGACGGCCTGCAGGGCAGCCAGGTCGGTGGTCTCGTCGGTGCTGACCGACACGCGGTCGGAGTCGACCTGCCACAGGTTGACCCCGCGGGCGGCGGCCTCGGCCACGACCTCGGCCGCACGGCCGGGCACGACGACGGTGACCGTGTCGAAGAAGTGCGTCGTCGCCACGTCCACGCCACCGGCGCGCAGCCCCTCGACCAGGGCGGCGGCGTGGGCGTGGGTGCGCCGGGCGATCCGGGCCAGGCCCTGCGGGCCGTGCCACACGGCATACATGCTGGCCATCACGGCGAGCAGCACCTGGGCGGTGCAGATGTTGGAGGTCGCCTTCTCGCGGCGGATGTGCTGCTCACGGGTCTGCAGCGCGAGCCGGTAGGCCTGGTGCCCGTCGGCGTCGACGCTCACCCCGACCAGGCGGCCGGGCAGTGACCGCTCCAGGCCGGCGCGCACGCTCATGTAGCCCGCGTGGGGACCGCCGAAGCCCATGGGCACGCCGAAGCGCTGGCTGCTGCCGACCGCGACGTCGGCACCCCACTCACCCGGAGGCGTGGCCAGGGTCAGCGCGAGCAGGTCCGCGGCGGCGGTGACCAGGGCGCCGGCCTCGTGCGCGGCGGCGACCAGGGCCGACCAGTCGCGCAGCTCGCCGTCGGCGCCGGGGTACTGCACCAGGACGCCGAAAACGGCGCGGTCACCGGCGGCCGCGGCCAGGGAGGCGGCGTCGGTCACCGAGGTCAGGTCGGCCACGACCACCCCGAGGCCCAGCGGCTTGGCGCGGGTCTGGATCACGGCGATGGTCTGCGGCAGCGCGTGCTCGTCGACGAGCAGCACCGCGTCCTGGGCGACCTTGCTGGTGCGGCGCATCAGGGTCATCGCCTCAGCCGCCGCGGTGCCCTCGTCGAGCAGCGAGGCACCGGCGGTGGCCAGGCCGGTCAGGTCGGTGACCACGGTCTGGAAGTTGATGAGGGCCTCGAGCCGGCCCTGGGAGATCTCCGGCTGGTAGGGCGTGTAGGCGGTGTACCAGGCGGGATTCTCCAGCACGTTGCGGCGCACCACCGGCGGGGTGACCGTGCCGTAGTAGCCCAGGCCGATCATCGAGGTCAGCACGGTGTTGCGGGAGGCGAGCCGGTGCAGCTCCTCGATGACCGCCTCCTCGCTGGGCGCGGCCTCGACGCGCAGCGGACGCTCCGCGCGGATGCCACCGGGCACCGCGGCGTCGATGAGCGCGTCGATGCTCGGCTGGCCGACCACCTTGAGCATCTCGGCGGTGTCGTCGTCGGAGGGGCCGATGTGGCGCGAGACGAAGTCCGGCTCCGGCGGCAGCGCGCTGTGGGAGGACTGGGCGTGGGACATGAGGCTCCTGTCGCGGGACCAGCGCAGCCGCCGGCCGTTGGTTGAGGTGTCGCCTCCCCCTCTGTCGCCGCGGGCCGGTCAGGACCGCGCACTCCAGAGTTGCCTCACCCGCGTGGTCCTGGCGCCTGAGAGGTTCCGGGGAGTTTGCCCCTTCGGCGCCCCGCCGACCGGCCGCGGCCGGTCGCGAGGTCTCTCCCACGCAGGGTTGTCAGCACCGGGAAATCTACCACCGGTGGACATGACCCGGCCCGGGCCGCGAGGCCCGGGCCGGTGTGCTCCGTGGTGGGGTCAGCTGATGAGGCGGGCTGACCGGCGCACGCTCAGCTCGTCGCCCGGGTGCGCGGCGGGGGTCTCGTCCTCCGGCCGCTCGCTGGGCAGCTGGGCCAGCTCGCCCTCGACCTCGCGCCAGACCCGGCCGACGGCGATGCCGAAGACGCCCTGGCCGCCCTGGACCAGGTCGATGACCTCGTCGGCGGAAGTGCACTCGTAGACGCTGGCGCCGTCACTCATGAGGGTGATCTGGGCCAGGTCCTCCACGCCCCGTTCGCGCAGGTGGGTGACCGCCACCCGGATCTGCTGCAGCGAGACGCCGGTGTCGAGCAGGCGCTTGACGACCTTGAGCACGAGGATGTCGCGGAAGCTGTAGAGCCGCTGGGTGCCCGAGCCGGTGGCGCCGCGCACCGAGGGCTCGACCAGCCCCGTGCGGGCCCAGTAGTCGAGCTGGCGGTAGGTGATGCCGGCGGCCTTGCAGGCCGTGGGCCCGCGGTAGCCGGTGTCCTCGCTCAGCGCGGGGAGGTCGTCGCTGAAGAGCAACCCCTGGGCAGCAACCGGCACCGTGGGGCTGCCGTGCTGCGCGTCTCCGGTGGGGTTCACGCCTACCTCCCGTGTAACTACATCGCCGTCGTTCGTCTTTTGACGGTAGGGCCGCCCGGGGGGTGCGTCAATCACCTCTCGAGGGTGGGTCGCGACGTGTCGCCCACTCGAGACCGAACTCTCGACGTCAGGTCGAGACTGAGGGTATGCCGCGGCTCACCTCACGAGGCGCGCGGGCCTCCCTCTCCCTCGTCCTCGCCTTCAGCCTCACCGCCGGCCTCGTCACCGGCCTCCTCGGCCGCCTCCTGCTGGAAGTCCTCGGCCGAGACGTGGTCGAGGAACTCGCGGAACCGCTCGACCTCGTCGTCCTCGTCCTGGGCGATGGCGACGCCGGCCTCGTCGAGCAGTGACTCCTCGGCCATGATCGAGGTCCCGGTGCGCAGCGCCAGCGCGATGGCGTCCGAGGACCGCGCGCTGACCTCCAGGCTCCCGTCGAAGATGAGGCTGGCATAGAAGACGCCCTCCTTGAGGGCGACGATGCGCACCTCGGAGAGCGTGTGGCCCAGGTCGTCGATGACGTTCTTGAGCAGGTCGTGGGTGAGCGGCCGCGGCGGCACCACGCCCTGCTGGGCGTAGGCAATGGCAGTGGCCTCGGCGGCACCGATCCAGATGGGCAGGTAGCGCTCGCCGTCACGTTCCCTCAACAGGACGATGGGCTGGTTGGTGGGCATCTCCACGCGGACACCGAGGACGTCGAGCTCTCTCACGAGCTCAACGGTACTCGCTCAGTCTGTGCGCAGTCCCGAGCGCACCAGTGCCGCGTGCAGGGCGATGCACTGGCTGAGGATCTCGGCCGTCGGGTCGGCAGAACCGTTGGCCTGCCTGGTCTTGCCCCGTCCACGCATCGGTGACACCACCTGCTGCACCAGCCCGATCTCGCGGTCGGCCGCGGTGCGGAAGGGACGCAGGTGGCGCGCCTCGATGCCGAAGCCGGCGAGGGCACCGGCCGCGCGGGCGACCGCCAGGTCGGGCTCGCCGAAGTGCCCCGAACGGTCGGGCCGGACCAGCCCGAAGGTCTCCAGCGCCTCGAACGTGCGCAGGTCGAGCCCGGCGGCCTCACGCAGCTCGCGGGCGGTCAGGCGCAACGTGCCCGGCAGGGAGAGCTCCGCGGCGTCCGGCACTGCCGGGTCACCGGCGACGACCGGCACCCGCGGGGTCGGCGGGCCGTCGGTGCCCGACGGCGGCTCGAGGCCGCGGTCCATGGCGTCGAGGGCCTCGCGGATGACCTTCAGCGGCCAGAACCGGTCCCGCTGGGCGCGCAGGATGTAGCGCAGGCGCCCGACGTCGGCCTCGCTGAAGGTGCGGTAGCCGGCGCCGGTGCGCTCCGGCGTCACCAGCCCCTCCGCCTCCAGGTAGCGGATCTTGGAGATGGAGACGTCCGGGAACTCCTCCTGCAGGGCGGCGAGCACCGCCCCGATCGTCATCCGCCGGGCTGCCCGGCCGGGCGCCTCGGCACTGGACTCACGCGGAGGATGCGCCCGAGCCCGCATAGAACACCAGCCGGAACTTGCCGATCTGGACCTCGTCGCCGGTATGCAGGACCACCTCGTCGATGCGCTGGCGGTTGACGTAGGTGCCGTTGAGGGACCCCACGTCGCGCACGATGAAGCTGCCCCCCTCACGACGGAAGGTCGCGTGCTTGCGGGAGACGGTGACGTCGTCGAGGAAGATGTCGGAGTCGGGGTGGCGACCCGAGCTGACCTCGTCGGCGTCGAGCAGGAAGCGTGCGCCGGTGTTCGGGCCACGCAGGACGACCAGCAGGGCGGTGCCCTCACGCAGGGCGTCGACCGTCGCCTGGTCGGCGGCGGTCAGGCCACCCTCCTCGGGCGCCCCCTCGACGTGCTCGAGGTCGCCGATCCCGGGGAACCGCATCGTCGTCGGTTCGCCGGAGCGGATCGGACGCTCCTGCTCGCTGTCAGTCATCGGGTGAGCACCTCTGTCTTTCGGGGCTGCCGGTCGGCCCAGGGTGCCCCAACCCTAGACCACAACTTGAGGATGACGGAGGGGTTTGGACAGACGGTCCAAACCCCTCCCCCGTCAGGACAGCTGGGCGCGGTAGGCCTCCACGTCGAGCAGCCCCTCGAGGGCGCCCGCGTCGGCGAGCTTGACGGCATACATCCAGCCCTGGCCGTAGGGGTCGGTGTTGACCAGCTCCGGGGAGGAGTCCAGCGCCGCGTTGACCTCGACGACCTCGCCGGCCAGGGGCGCGTAGATGTCGCTCACGGACTTGGTCGACTCGACCTCGCCGCACGCGGCGCCCGTCTCGAGGGTGTCCCCCACGGCCGGGAGGCTGACGTAGACGACGTCACCGAGCGCGTCCTGGGCGTAGGCGGTGATGCCGATGCGGACGACGCCGTCGGCCTCGGCCGCCACCCACTCGTGCTCTGCCGTGTAGCGCAGGTCGGCGGGGTAGTCCAGGTCGCTCATGGTGCTCCTTGAAGGCGTTGGCACAGCAGGGGGTTCAGGGGGAAGGGGTCACGACGACGGGGTCGGCGTCGGCACCGGGCGAGCGTAACGAGGCTCGCGCAGCGTCTGCAACGCGTCGATCCGCAGGTCCGGGGACTGGGTCACCCGGGGGGTCGCGCCGAGGCCGCGGACGGTTTCGCTGATGCCGCCCGGGATGTCCATCGCGGCCGCCATCGTCGGCGCGTCGCCGATGGCGGTGAGGGTGTAGGGCTGGGTCAGGCGGGTGCCGTCGACCTCGATGCCGTCGCCGGCGTCGGTGAACGACGTGCTCGCCACGACGCGGGCCGGGCCGATCTGCACGGCCTCGGCGCCGGCGTCGCGCAGCTCCTCGAGGGCGTCGAGCAGCACCGGCGCGGTGACCTTGTGGCCGGGGTCCTCGATGGTCATCGTGATGCCGGGACCACGCGCCGGGAGCGTGCCTGCCAGCACCCCCAGGGCGTCCAGGCGCTCGCGGGCCGCGGACAGCGCGGCCGCGCTGGAGCCGTTGACCAGCTGGTCCCGGGTGGACTGCAGCGCCCGGGCCTCGGTGTCGAGCCGCGCCTGGCTCTGGGTGACGTTGTCGAGGATGCCGACCAGGTCGCTCTGGCGCAGCGACTCCAGCCCCTGCTCCTGGGTCTGGCGCACCTGCGTGGCGATCGCGAACCCCAGCACGAGGGCCAGCAGCGCGGCGAAGGTGTTGGCGCGGGTGGCCTTGGGCCGGGCGACGGCGGCCAGCCTGCGCCAGGCGGTGTCGGCCGTCGGCGGGGGCTCGGTGACGGCGGGGGCCTCGTGGCGTCCGGGCTGCTCGCTCATGCGCGGAACAGGTGTCGGCGGATGGAGGCGACGTTGGAGAAGATCCGCAGGCCGAGGACTACCACGACACCGGTGGACAGCTGGGCGCCCACGCCGAGCTGGTCGCCCAGGAACACGATGAGGGCGGCCACGACGACGTTGGACAGGAACGACACGACGAAGACCTTGTCGTTGAAGATGCCGTCCATGACGGCGCGCACCGCGCCGAACACCGCGTCCAGGGCGGCGATCACCGCGATGGGCAGGTAGGGCTGCAGCCACAGCGGCACCGTGGGGTGCAGGAGCAGTCCGGCGAGGATGCCGGCGAGCAGGCCGAGTGCGGGGATCACGGTGCGGTCTCCGTCGTGGTCGGGGATGAGGTGCTCGAGCCTGTGCCGCTCGAGGTCGCGCCTCCCGTGGCGGGGGCGGTGCCCGCACCCTGGGGCCGGGCGAGCCGGGTGTTGAGCGAGGAGTCGCCCGGGACCCGGAGCCGGTCCCCGGGCTTGAGGTCGGCGCGGATGCCGTAGTTGTCGGTCAGCGACTGCAGGTAGCTGCCGCCGTCGGTGCCCGCGAACTCCGCCGGCAGGGAGCTGGAGTCGCCGAGGGCGGTGATGACGTAGGGCCGGGTCAGCGGCCGGTAGTCGACGAGGATCGCCTGCCCGGCGAAGCGGATCGCCGACCGGGAGGTGAGCCGCTGGCCGTTGATGGAGATCGCCTCCGCTCCGGCCGCCCAGAGCCCGTTGACCACGATCTGCAGGTCACGGGCGATGACCTTGCCCTGGTCGGCGGTCGCGTTGGTGCGCGGGTCCACGGAGTTGCCCTGGGCGTTCTTGTCGGTCTTGGCGTCGTCGATGGTCAGCGTCAGGCCCGGCCCGGTGGCGGGCACGGCCCCGGTGACGAGCTCGGTCTCGCGCAGCTGGGTGAGCAGCTGGCCCTGGCTGGCCAGCTGCAGCGACTGCGCCTGGGCCGCATCGATCTCGGCGCGCAGCCGGGCCACCCGCGCGGTCTGGGCGTCGACGTTGTGGCGGCGCGACTCGATCTCGGTGATGAGCTGCTGCTTGGCCTTGCTGGCTGCGGTGGCCGGCACGCGCAGGGACAGCGCGCCGATCACGAGCAGCGCCCCGAGCAGGATCGCCCCGACCAACAGCGTCGGGGTGCGCAGTCCGGTCGAGGCCGGCAGGCCGGCCTGGACCCGGGCGTCGGCCGCGGCGGCGTAGCCGGGGTCCAGCGGGCGCTGCATGATCTCGTTGATCAGGGACATCGAGGCGTCGACCCGGCGGGGCGGCGCGCCGACCCCGGGAGCCCCGGACGTCCCGCCGCTCATGCCCGCGCCTGCCGCAGGGACCGCAGCAGGTCACGCACCTGCACGGCATACATGATCCCGGCCACCCAGTAGAGGGCCACGCCCCACCACGCGAAGGCCCAGCCGACCGGGCGCGCCACGGCCGCGAAGGCGCTGCTGCCCTCGCCGAGCAGCAGCAGCGGGAAGGCGTAGAGCAGGTTGAAGGTGGCGGCCTTGCCGACGAAGTGCACCGGCAGCCCGATCACGCCCTGGCGGCGGACGATGAGCAGCAGCACGGTGCCGAAGACCTCGCGGGCGACGAGCACGACCACGAGCCACCAGGGGATGATCTCGCGCCAGGCCAGGCCCAGCAGCGTGGACAGGATGTAGAGCCGGTCCGCCAGCGGGTCGAGCAGCTGCCCGACCCTCGAGATCAGCCCGAACCGCCGCGCGATCTTGCCGTCGAGGTAGTCGCTGATGCCGGAGAGTGCGAGCACGGTCAGCGCCCAGCCGTCGTGGCCGCTGAGGATCAGCCACAGGAACAGCGGCACCCCGACCAGCCGCAGCATCGACAGGATGTTGGGGAGGGTGAAGACGCGGTCGCTGACGACCATCACGGGGCGTTGCGAGTGCGCCAGGTCCACCGGTTCCTCCACGTCACGAGCCTATGCGAGTCCCCCGCGGCGGCGTCAGGCGGCTCGCCGCCGACGACGAAGGCCGCCACCGGGTGGACCGGCGACGGCCTTCGTCGTACTGCGTTCCGTCGGGACGACAGGATTTGAACCTGCGACCCCTTGACCCCCAGTCAAGTGCGCTACCAAGCTGCGCCACGTCCCGGAACCGCTCGGGTGAGCGAGACGAAACCTTAGCGCACCGGTGCCCGGTGCTCCGAATCGCCCACCCTGCAGGGGTATCGCGGGTGGTCACCGAGGTGTCCACCCTGCCCCGGGCGGCTACTTGCGGCGCTTCTCGCGCACCCGCACCGAGACCTCGATCGGGGTGCCCTCGAAGCCGAACTCCTCGCGCAGGCGGCGCTCGATGAAGCGGCGGTAGCCGGCCTCGATGAAGCCGCTGGCGAACAGGACGAACCGCGGCGGCCGGGTGCTGGCCTGGGTGGCGAAGAGCACGCGGGGCTGCTTGCCACCACGCACCGGGTGCGGGTGGGCCGCCACGACCTCGCCGAGGAAGGCGTTGAGGCGGCCGGTGGGCACGCGGGTGTCCCAGGACTCCAGCGCCGTCTCCAGGGCGGGCACGAGCTTGTCCATGTGCCGGCCGGTGCGGGCCGAGACGTTGACCCGCGGCGCCCACGGGATCTGCACGAGCTCCTTCTCGATCTCGCGCTCGAGGTAGTAGCGGCGCTCCTCGTCGAGCAGGTCCCACTTGTTGTAGGCCACGACCAGGGCCCGGCCTGCGTCGATGACCTGCTGCACCACGCGGATGTCCTGCTCGGCGATGGGCTGCTCGGCGTCGATGAGCACGATCGCCACCTCGGCCTTCTCCAGCGCCGTCTGCGTGCGCAGCGAGGCGTAGAAGTCGGCGCCGCGGGTCTGGTGCACGCGACGGCGGATGCCGGCGGTGTCGACGAAGCGCCACGTCCGGCCACCCAGCTCGATCATCTCGTCGACCGGGTCGCGGGTGGTGCCGGCGACGTTGTCGACGACGACCCGCTCCTCACCCGCGAGCTTGTTGAGCATGGAGGACTTGCCCACGTTGGGGCGGCCGATCAGGGCCACGCGGCGGGGACCGCCCCGCTGGTAGGCGCCGCCGGCGGCGGAGACCTCCGGCAGGACGTCCAGGACGGCGTCGAGCACGTCACCGCTGCCGCGCCCGTGCAGGGCCGACACCGGCCACGGCTGGCCCAGACCGAAGGACCACAGCATCGCGGCGTCAGCCTCGGCGCGGATGTCGTCCACCTTGTTGGCCACGAGCACCACCGGCTTGCCCGAGCGGCGCAGCAGCTTGACCACGGCCTCGTCGGTGTCGGTGGCGCCGACGGTGGCGTCGACGACGAACATCACGACGTCGGCGAGCTCGACGGCGACCTCGGCCTGCTCGGCCACCCGCAGGTGGATGCCGGTCGCGTCGACCTCCCAGCCGCCGGTGTCGACGAGGGTGAACCGTCGCCCGGACCACTCGGCGTCGTAGGCGACGCGGTCACGGGTCACGCCGGGCACGTCCTCGACGACGGCCTCGCGGCGGCCGAGGATGCGGTTGACGAGAGTGGACTTGCCGACGTTGGGTCGGCCGACCACGGCCACGACGGGCAGCGGCCCGCCGTCGCTGTCGGCACCGGAGTCGGCGCCGTCACGCTCCAGGAGCGCGCGGTCCTCCTCGCTCAGCTCGAACTCGTCGAGCCCTGCGCGCAGGGCACGCTCGACCGAGGCGTCATCGCTCTCGATGGCGTCGATGGTCTCGGGGTGCTCGCTCACGGCAGGGTCCTCTTCATGGTGGTTCTCGGGGGTGGGGATCATCCATTGTCCCGCATCGACAGGGGTGCCTCGTCCGGCAGGGCGATCCCGGTGGTCACGCTGACCTGCGCGACGTGGTCGGCGAGGTGCCCACGCAGCTGCTCGGTGGCCACGCGGAGGCGCTCCCGGCCCGGCATACCGGCCGGGGGCTGGAGCCGGAACGGCTCACCGAACACCACCACGACCCGCGACCGCAGCGGCGGCAGGGTGCCCGTGCCGCGCCCGGAGCGGCGCGTGCCCAGGCACGCCACGGGTACGACGCGTGCCCCGGACTGCAGGGCCAGCCAGGTCGCGCCCTGCTGGACGGAGGCGACGTCGCCCCGGCCCCGGGTGCCCTCGGGGAACACGCCGACCGCTCCCCCGCGGCGCAGCACGGCCAGCGCACTGCCGAGCGCCTCGCGGTCGCCGGTGGTGCGGTCGACCGGGATCTGGGCCACGGCCTGCAGCAGCCAGCCGAGGAGGCCGGTGAACATCTCGCGCTTGACCATGAAGTGCGCCGGCCGGGGTCCGACGGAGAAGACCAGGGGGCCGTCGAGGAAGCCCAGGTGGTTGGACACGAGCACGACCGGCTCGTCTCTGGGCACCCGCCCGGCGCCGACCACCTGCACACGCCACAGGGTGTGCAGGAGCACCCGTCCGAACCGCCAACCGGCGGCGGCGCCCCGGGCCGATGGGGCGTCAGGCACGGGTGCCGACGGTAGCGGCGACGACCTCCAGCACCGCCTCGACCGACTGCTCGAAGTCCAGGTCGGAGGTGTCCACGGTGGTGACGCCCTCGGCGGCCTGCATGAACGAGGAGACGGTGGAGTCCTTGCGATCCCGGTGCACCACCTGCGCGTGGGTCGCGGCCACGGCCTCGGCCTCGTCGTGGCCGTGCAGCTCCTTGGCCCGCCGGCGCAGGCGCGCCTCCTCGCTGGCGTAGAGCAGCACCCGCACGTCGGCGTCGGGCGCGACGACCGTGGTGATGTCGCGCCCCTCGGCCACGACGCCCCCGACCCTGTCGCGGCACTCGGCAATGATCTCCCGCTGGCGACGACGCAGCTCGGCGCGCACCTCGAGGTTCGTGGCCACGGCCGAGACCTGCTCGGAGATGCGCGACTCGCGGATCGCGGCGCCGACGTCGGTGCCGCCCACGGCGACGCCGGGCGCCTGCGGCTCGGTGACCATGGTCAGCGGCAGCTCGCGCGCGGCCTGCGCCACGGCGGCCTCATCGTGCAGGTCGAGACCCCGCTCCAGGCACCACCAGGTGAGGGCGCGGAACATGGCCCCGGTGTCGAGGAAGGCCAGCCCGAGGCGGGTGGCCACGGCGCGGGAGACGCTGGACTTCCCGGAGCCGGAGGGTCCGTCGATCGCGATGACGAGGGGGGCGGAGGGCGTGCTCATTGCCCGGAGCCTATCGGTCGTACCGTGACAGGCATGGCCCTGGCCGTGTGCCTGCTGCTCGACCCGCCTGGAGACCGGGCGGTGCGCCGGCTGTGGCAGCGTATCGAGGACCAGGGCGTGCCGAGCATGGCCTCGCACACCCACCGCCACCACCTGCCGCACCTGTCGTATGCCGTGCTGCGGCGGGGTGAGCCCGAGCAGGTGTGCCAGGTGCTGGCCGGGCTGCCGCCGGGAGACCCGGTGCGCCTGCGCTTCGACGCGCTCGGCACGTTCCGGCGGGGCCGGGTGTGGCTGCTGCCGGCGCTGACCAGCGACGTGCTGCGCCGGCAGGAGCAGGTGGCCACGTCGCTCGGCGAGTTCGACCTGCACCGCGCCTACCTGCCCGGGTCGTGGGTGCCGCACTGCACCCTGGCGCCGCGGGTCCGCCTCGACCAGGTCCCCGCGGTGGCCGCGGTGGTGTTCGAGGTGCTGCCCCTGGCCACCCGGGCCTCGCGCGCGGCCCTGGTCGACAGCGGCACCGGCGAGGTGTGGCCTCTGCCCCACGTCCTGTGAGTACGCCGCGGCGGACGTCAGTCGTGCACGCGCCAGCCGAGGGCGGCCAGCGCCGCGGTCAGCGGCTCCTGCGCCGCCGGCAGCACCGACAGCTCGGCCAGACCGACCGGCTGGCCGAGGCCGTGCTCGAGGTGCAGGTCCTCCAGGTTGATCCCCGCCTCGCCGACGTCGTGCAGCAGCCGGGCCAGCGCGCCGGGCTCGTCGGGCACGACGACCGCGACCGTGGCGTAGGTCGTCGGCGCGGCACCGTGCTTGCCCGGGATCCGGGCGTGGCCGGTGTTGCCCTCGGCCACGGCGCGGGCCAGCACCGCACGGGCCCCGACTCCGCGCTCGGGGGCTCCGGGGATGACGTCGCCCGCCGTGGCGGTCCCCGGCTCACCGGCCTCGTCCCCGGCGCCGAGCGCCTCCAGTGCCCCGAGCACGCCGTCGAGGTCGGCGCGCAGCGCCAGGAGCACGGCGCGCACGGCCGGCGCGTTGGCCGCCAGGATCTGGGTCCACATCGCGGGGTCGCTCGCGGCGATGCGGGTCACGTCGCGTATGCCCTGGCCCGAGAGGGCCACGGCGCTCGCGGGCAGGTCGCGCAGCCGGCCGGCGACCAGGGACGCGGCCACCTGGGGCACGTGGGAGACCGCGGCGACCGCCGCGTCGTGCTCCTCGGGCGACATCTGGGTCACGGCCGCGCCGACCGCCTCGCCGAGCGACCGCACCGCCGCCACGGCAGGCGGGTCGGCCTGTGGCCCGGGCGCCACGACCCAGGCCCGGCCGTCGAACAGGTCCGCCTGGGCAGCGATCGCCCCCGAGCGCTCGCGGCCGGCCATCGGGTGGGACCCGACGTAGCGGCCCAGGTCGGCACCGGTCGCCGCGAGGGCGGCCAGCACCGAGCTCTTGACCGAGGCCACGTCGGTGACGACGGCGCGGGGCCAGCGCTTCAGCTCCTCGGCGACGACGCGCGCCACGACGTCTGGCGGCGCCGCTACCACGACGAGGTCCGGCTCGCTGGACACCTCCGAGGCCAGCCGCCCTGCGCCCAGGTCCCGCGCCAGCGCGGCCGCCGTCGGCGAGGCGTCCTCCAGCGCGACGCGGTAGCCGCGGGCGGTCAGCGCGAGCCCGAGGCTGGCCCCGATCAGCCCGGTCCCGACGATGCGGACGCTGCGCCCGTCCCGGTGGCCGTTCCCCGGCGCCGGGGTGGTCACTGGGCCAGGTCCCGACGCAGGGCCGCGGCGCCGCGCAGGTAGACGTGGGTGATCTCCTGACGCGTCAACGGCGTCGTCACGTGGGCCAACAGCCGGATCACCCGGGGCATGGCCCCGGCGATGTCGAGCTCCTGGGTGCACATCAGCGGCACGTCGCCCATGCCGAGCTCGCGCGCGGCCACGGCGGGGAACTCGCTGTGCACGTCGGGCGTGGCGGTGAACACGATCGAGATGACGTCGTCGGTGGTCAGGTCGTTGGCCTCCATCACGGCGGCCACCAGCTCCCGCGTGGACGAGAGCACGTGGTCGCGCTCGTCGACGTCGAGCTGGATCGCGCCGCGGACCGCGCGCACCGCGCGGACCAGGCCGGACGGCATACCGGTGTCAGTCACGGGGGCAACGGTATCCACGCGCCCGCGGCGCCCGCCGTCAGAGTCCAGCAGCTGAGTACAGCTTGCCGACCTCGTCCCGCGACAGCGCCCGGATGCGTCCCGGCTTGAGGTCGCCGAGGTGGATCGGGCCGACGTCGGTGCGCACCAGCGTGATGACCGGGTGGCCGACCGCCTCGAGCAGGCGACGCACCACGTGCTTGCGCCCCTCGTGCAGGATCACCTCGACCAGCGCCTTGCCCGGCGCCGAGTCGACCAGCTTGAACGAGTCGACCTTGACCGGGCCGTCCTCGAGGTCGATGCCGGCGCGCAGCCGCTTGCCCACGTCGCGCGCCACCGGTCCGGGCACCTGGGCGAGGTAGGTCTTGGGCACGCCGTATGCCGGGTGCTGCAGCCGGTGCGCGAGGTCGCCGTCGTTGGTCAGCAGGAGCAGGCCCTCGGTGTCGGCGTCGAGCCGCCCGACGTGGAACAGCCGCTCCTTGCGGTTCATGACGTAGTCGCCGACCGAGGGCCGGCCGAGGTCGTCGCTCATCGTGGAGACGACGCCCAGCGGCTTGTTGAACGCGAGGTAGAGGCGGGACTCGTCGAGCTGGACCCGCTCGCCGTCGACGTGCACGGTCTGGCGCACCGGGTCGACGCGGACGCCGAGCTCGGTCACGACCTGGCCGTCGACCTCGACCCGCCCGGCGGCGATGAGGTTCTCGCAGGTGCGACGGCTGCCCACGCCGGCGGCGGCGAGCAGCTTCTGCAGGCGCACGCCGTCGGGGTCGTGCACGTCGACCGGGACCGGGGTGGGGCGCTGCGGCAGGCGGGTGGGCTGGCTGGGCTTGGTGGTGCCGGAGCTGCCGCGGCGGGGTGCGCCGGAGCCACGACCGGTGCCGGGTGCCGCCTTGCGCGCGCCGCCGGTGCCCTTCGCGGCCGGGCGGCCGCCACGGCCCGCGGGGCCGCCCTTGCCGGAGCCGCCGCCCTTGCCGCCTCGGGGGGCCCCGCCACTGCGGGGTGCCTGGGGGCTCATGCGCGTCCCTGCTCTGCCAGCTCGTCCAGCACGTCGACCTCGGGTAGGTAGGGGGCCAGCGCGGGCAGCTCATCGAGGGAGCGCAGCCCGAGGCGCTGGAGGAAGTAGTCGGTGGTGCCGTAGAGGGTGGCACCGCTCTCGCCCTCGGCGCCGACCTCGGCGATGAGGCCGCGGGTGAGCAGCGTGCGCACCACCCCGTCGACGTTGACCCCGCGGACCGCGCTGACGCGTGAGCGGGAGATCGGCTGGCGGTAGGCGATGACGGCCAGGGTCTCCAGGGAGGCCTGGGTCAGCTTGGCCTGCTGCCCGTCGAGGAGGAACTTCTCCACCACGGGGGCGTACTCCGGGCGGCTGTAGACCCGCCACCCACCGGCGACGTTGCGCACGGTGAAGCCGCGGTTGCCCAGCTCGTAGTCGTCGGCCAGGGCCTGCAGGTGGCCGAGGACGTCCTCCACCGGCAGCTCCAGGGCCGAGGCCAGGGCCACCTCGCCGACGGGCTCGTCGACGACCATCAGCACGGCCTCGATCGCACCGCGTGCGCCGGCCGGGAAGTCGTTGATGTCGAACGCGATCTGCTCCTCGGCAGTCTCGTCGACCTCGGCGACGGGGGCCTCGGCGGCTGGTGCCGCGCCGGCGCTCGTCTCGCTCACAGGTGCTCTCCTTGCTCGTGCTGCGACACCGTCGCGGGCGCCGGGTCCGTGCTCAGTCTTGCGTGTCGGGGGTCGGGCCGTCACCAGCGGGGTCGTCGACGGGCTCGTCGTCCTCGTCGAACTCGTCGCTGACGCCGACCTCGCCGTCGTCGGCGCCGGTCCAGCGCACGGTCAGCTCCCCCAGCGCCTCGACCTGCTCGAAGGCGATCGCCGACTCGCGGAAGAGCTCCAGCAGCGCCAGGAAGCGCGCCACGATCACCAGGGTCGAGTCGGCGTCGGAGACCAGCGAGCGGAAGGAGACCATGCGGTCGCGCCGGAGCCGGTCGACGACCAGCGCGGCCTGCTCGCGCACGCTGACCGCGGGCGCGTGCAGGTGCTCCAGCCCCACGGTCGGCGCCACCTTGGGGGTCATCGCCCGCGCGGCGATCATGGCCAGCTGCTCGGGGGTGATCCCGATGATGAGCTCCGGCAGCAGCGCCGCGAACTGCGGCTCGAGCCCCGCCTGCCGGGCGGTCATCCGCCCGGCCTGCGCCATCTGCTGGCCGAAGGCGGCCGCGATGTCCTTGAACGCGCGGTACTGCAGCAGGCGGGCGAAGAGCAGGTCGCGGGCCTCGATGAGGGCGAGGTCCTCCTCGTCCTGGATGCTCAGCTGGGGCAGCAGCCGGGCCGCTTTGAGGTCGAGCAGGGTGGCGGCGATGAGCAGGAACTCCGAGGCCTGGGACAGGTCCCAGTCCTGGTCGGAGGCCTGGTGGGCGCGGATGTGCGCGATGAACTCGTCGGTGACCTTGGCCAGCGCGATCTCGGTGATGTCGAGCTTGTGCTTGCTGATCAGGCCGAGCAGCAGGTCGAACGGTCCCTGGAACACGTCGAGGTTGACCTGGAACGGCGTGCTGGCGCCGCGCCGGGTGAGCACCCCGCCGGGGGTGAGCTCCGCCGGGGCCGGCCCGGTGGCGTCGGTGACCGGACGGTCAGGACCGGCGGGCTCGCCGCCGCCGGCCGGCGCGTCAGGCGCTGCTGCGACCGCCGGCGAGGAGTCGAGCGTGCCGGGGGCTGAGCTCATCGAGGTCAGGCCGCCCCGCCCCGGGAGATCAGCTCGCGGGCGAGCTGGCGGTAGGACTCGGCCCCGGTGTGCGCCGAGGCGTAGGAGGTGATCGGCTCGGCGGCCAGGGTGGCGTCGGGGAACTTCACCGTGCGGCTGATGACCGTGTGGAACACCTGGTCGCCGAAGTGGTCGACCACGCTGCGCACGACCTCGCGGCTGTGCAGGGTGCGCCCGTCGTACATCGTGGCGAGGATGCCGTCGACCTGCAGGCGCGGGTTGAGCCGGTCGCAGATCTTGTCGATGGTCTCCACGAGCAGGGCGACGCCGCGCATGGCGAAGAACTCGCACTCCAGCGGGATGATCACGCCGTGCGCGGCGGTGAGCGCGTTGACCGTGAGCAGGCCCAGCGAGGGCTGGCAGTCGATGAGGATGACGTCGTACTCGTCGACGACCCCGCGCAGCACCCGGGACAGGATCTGCTCGCGGGCGACCTCGCCGACGAGCTGCACCTCGGCCGCGGAAAGGTCGATGTTGGCGGGGAGGATGTCGAGGTTGTGGGTGCGCGTCTGCTGGATGACGTCGTGCACGTCGTGACCACGCGAGATGAGCAGGTCGTAGATCGTCGTGTCGAGCTCGTGGGTGCGGATGCCCAGACCCACCGACAGCGCGCCCTGGGGGTCGAAGTCGACCAGCAGCACCTTGCGGCCGTACTCCGCCAGTGCGGCGCCCAGGTTGATCGTGGTGGTCGTCTTGCCGACGCCACCCTTCTGGTTGCACATCGCGATGATGCGCGCCGGACCGTGACCGGTCAGGGGCTGCGGCTCGGGGAAGTCCGGCATCGGGCGACCGGTGGCGTCCATCTGGCCTGCGCCGACGCGCTCCGCGCCGGGCAGCGGGCGGGGCGACCGGTCGGTCTCGGTGTCGGTGGCGTCCATCACCTCGGAAGTCACAGGTGCTCCACTCCCAGCGCCGTGGTGTCGTCGGTCAGCCTCACGCTGATCGTCATCGTCGGTCAGCATCTCGCTGATCGCGACGACCCTAGTCGGGACCGCCAACGCGCTTCAAGGCAGGGTGCGGCGTGTCGCGTCACCGTGCCCGCGGGTGGGCCTGCGCGTAGACCTCCCGCAGCTTCTGCACCGTGACCAGCGTGTAGACCTGCGTCGTGGTCACCGAGGCGTGCCCGAGCAGCTCCTGCACGACCCGCACGTCCGCCCCGCCGTCGAGCAGGTGGGTGGCGAAGGAGTGCCGCAGCGTGTGCGGGCTGACGTGGGCCGACAGGCCTGCGCGCTCGGCGACGGCGCTGATCGTCGCCCAGGCGCTCTGCCGGGACAGCCGCGCGCCGCGCTGGTTGAGGAAGACCGCGGCGGTCCCCCGTCCGTGCGCGGCCAGCGCGGGCCGGGCCCGCACCAGGTATGCCGTGACGGCCTCCCGCGCGTAGGTCCCCAGCGGGACGATGCGCTCCTTGTCGCCCTTGCCGAGCAGCCGCACCGCGCCGGCGTCGAGGTCCAGGTCGTCCAGGTCGAGGCCGACCGCCTCGCTGATGCGGGCGCCGGCGCCGTAGAGCACCTCGAGCAGCGCACGGTCGCGCAGCGAGGTGGGGGTGTCACCCAGGCTCGCGGCCTCCAGCAGCCGCTCGACCTCGTCGACGCCGATCGCCTTGGGCAGCCGCTTGGGCGGACGGGGCGGGCTGACCGCCGCCGCCGGGTCGGCGCCCACCACCCCTTCGAGGGCCAGGAACCGGTGGAACCCGCGCACGGCGACGAGGGTGCGCGCGGCCGAGGACGCCGACAGCCCGGGCCGCTCCGGGCTGCCCTCGCGCAGCGCGGCGAGGAAGTCGGTGACGTCGGCCTCGTGCACCGCCCCGGGGTCGACGATCCCGCGCCCGGCGAGGAACTCGCGGTAGCGGGCCAGGTCGCGGCGGTAGGAGGCCAGGGTGTTGTCGGCCACCCCCCGCTCGATCCGCAGGTGGTCAAGCCATCCGCGGACCGAGCGGTCCAGCGCCGTCAGGGGCGCCGGTGGGGTGGTCTGCTGCGTGGGCGCAGCGCTCAGCTGAGCACCTCGTCCAGCGACACGGCCTGCATGCCGTGCGCGTCGGCGACGGGGCCGTAGGTGACGGCTCCGTCGTAGGTGTTCAGGCCCAGCGCCAGGGCGTGGTCGGCCTTGAGGGCGTCGCGCCAGCCACGGTTGGCGAGCTCCACGGCATACGGCAGCGTCACGTTGGTGAGCGCGTAGGTGGAGGTGTGCGGCACCGCGCCGGGCATGTTGGCGACGCAGTAGAACATCGAGTTGTGGACCTGGTAGGTCGGGTCCGCGTGGGTGGTCGGACGCGAGTCCTCGAAGCAGCCACCCTGGTCGATGGAGATGTCGACGAGCACCGAGCCCGGCTTCATCCGGGAGACCTGCTCGTTGGTGATCAGCGTCGGGGCCTTGGCGCCCGGCACCAGGACGGCGCCGATGACCATGTCGGCGTCCATGATCGCCCGCTCCACCTCGTAGGCGTTGGACGCCACGGTCTGGCAGTGGCCCTGGTAGATCGCGTCGGCCTGGCGCAGGCGCGCCACGTTGCGGTCGAGCAGCAGGACCTCGGCCTGCATGCCGAGGGCGATCGCGGCGGCGTTCATGCCGGAGACACCGGCGCCGATGACGACGACCTTGGCGGCGTAGACACCGGAGACACCACCCATGAGGATGCCGCGGCCACCCTGGGCGCGCATCATCGTGTGGGCGCCGACCTGCGGGGCGAGACGGCCCGCGACCTCGGACATCGGGGCCAGCAGCGGCAGCGAGCGGTCCGGCAGCTCGACGGTCTCGTAGGCGATGCCGGTGACCTTGCGCTTGGCCAGCTCCTCGGTGAGCGGCTTGTCGGCAGCGAGGTGCAGGTACGTGAAGAGGGTCTGGCCCTCCCGCATGCGGTGGTACTCGGAGGCGATCGGCTCCTTGACCTTGAGGATCAGGTCACCGGTGCCCCACACGTCGTCCGCGGTGTCGAGGATCGTGGCGCCGGCGGCGACGTAGTCCTCGTTGAGGATGGAGGAGCCGACACCCGCGTCGGTCTCGATGTAGACGTCGTGGCCGTGCTGCACGAGCTCGTGCACGCCGGACGGCGTGATGGCCACGCGGTACTCGTGGTTCTTGACCTCGCGAGGGATTCCGATCTTCACCGGATATCAGTTCCTTTGTCTGGTGGTGCTGTAGTCGGCGTGGCCCCGTTGCCACGCCGATCGGCCGCCCGAGGGCAGCGGCTGCGAGTGTAGACCCGCAGACCCCCACCCGAAGTCGCCCAGGAAGCGGATGCCGATGAAGCTGTATGCCGACCTGCCGGGCCGCCGGGCCACCCAGCTCGCCTCCGACGTGCTGGTCGTGGCCTGGGTGGCGCTCTGGGCCCACCTCGGCCACGTGGTGCACGACGCCGTGCTGGGGCTCGCCGCTCCGGCCCGGCGGCTGGAGTCCGCCGGCGCCGGCTTCGGCCGGTCCATGGGCGACGCATCACGCACCCTGCGCCGCGTGCCGGTCGTCGGCGACCAGCTGCACTCGCCCTTCGACCGTGCCGCAGCCACGGGGAACGGGATCGCCGGCGCCGGTCGCGACCTGGGCGCGGCGGCCGCGCACCTGGCGCTGGTGCTCGGCTGGGCCACGGCACTCGTGCCGATCATCCTCGTGGCGGGGAGCTGGTTCGTCTGGCGGCTGAGGTTCGCCCGCCACGCCACTGCGGCACAGCGCCTCCTCGACTCCGACGCCGACGTGGACCTGTTCGCCCTGCGCGCGATGAGCCGGCAGCCGCTCCCCCGCCTGGCACGGGTGAGCAACGACCCCGTGGGCGCCTGGCGCTCCGGTGACCGGCACGTCATACGCGCCCTGGCGGCCATGGAGCTGAAGGAGGCCGGGCTGCGGCCGCCCCCGCTCAGTCAGACCCGACGGTGAGGACCTGCGGGACGAGGTCCTCCGCGGGCGGGGCCCACGTCGCGGCGTCGGCGTCGACCTGCTCGCCGGAGCGGATGTCCTTGACCTGGTCGCCGTGCTCCCCCGCGCCGGGGAACCACACGAACGGGATACCGCGCCGCTCGGCGAAGCGGATCTGCTTGCCGAACTTCGCCGCCGCCGGGGCGACCTCGCACGCGACGCCCCGGGAGCGCAGCGCCGCCGCGGTGCGCATGGCACCGGCCCGGCTGTCCTCGTCGTTGAGGGCGATCAGCACGACGCTGGGCGTGGACCGGCTGGCCCGCACGCTGCCCTGGGCGAGGAGCTTGCCGAGCAACCGGGACACCCCGATCGAGATGCCCACACCGGGGTAGGTCGTCTTCCCGTCGCTGGCGAGGGCGTCGTAGCGCCCGCCGGAGCAGATCGAGCCGAAGTGCTCCTGGCCGACGAGCTGGGTCTCGTAGACGGTGCCGGTGTAGTAGTCCAGCCCGCGCGCGATGCGCAGGTCGGCCACCAGCAGGCCGGGTGCGTGCTCGGCAGCGGCGCGCATCACCGCGGCCAGCTGCTCCAGGCCCTCGTCCAGGACCGGGTGCTCGACCCCGAGGGAGCGCACCTGCTCGACGAAAGTGGCGTCCGGGGTCGCGATCTCGGCCAGCTGCAGGCACGCCTTGGCCTGGGCCTCGGTGGCGCCGATCCCGACGAGCATCTCCGTGACCTTCTCGGGGCCGACCTTGTCCAGCTTGTCGACCGCACGCAGCACGCCGGTGACGTCGTCGAGGCCGAGGCCGCGGTAGAAGCCTTCGGGGATCTTGCGGTTGTTGACCTGGATCCGGAACTCCGGCACCGGCAGGCGGGAGAACGCGTCCGCGATGACCAGCGGCAGCTCCACCTCGTAGTGGAACGGCAGCTCGCCCACGTCGACGATGTCGATGTCGGCCTGGGTGAACTCGCGGTAGCGGCCTTCCTGCGGGCGCTCGCCTCGCCATACCCGCTGGATCTGGTAGCGGCGGAACGGGAAGGTGAGCCGGCCGGCGTTCTCCAGGACGTAGCGCGAGAACGGCACCGTCAGGTCGAAGTGCAGGCCCAGACCGGGGCCCTCCTCGTCGGCGTCGGCGCCGAGGCGGCGGATCGCGTAGATCTCCTTGTCGGCGTCCTCGCCCTGGCTGGACAGGCGCTCGATCGGCTCGACGGCGCGGGTCTCGATGGAGGCGAAGCCGTGGCGCTCGAACGTCTCCCGGATGACGTCGAGGAAGTGCTGCTCGACGATCCGCTCGCCGGGCAGGTACTCCGGGAAGCCGCTGATCGGCGTCACCTTGGTCTGGCTCACTGGGTCAGTCCTTGCAGGTAGGGGTTGGTCGCCCGCTCGCGGGCGATGGTGGTGGCCGGGCCGTGTCCCGGCAGGACAAGGGTGTCATCCGGCAGCGGGAGCACGACGTCACGCAGCGACCGGGTCATCGCCGCGCCGTCGCCTCCGGGCAGGTCGGTGCGCCCGATGGACCCGGCGAAGAGCACGTCGCCGGAGAGCATGGTGGTGCGCACCCCGGCCTCGTCCGCGGTGCCGTCCGGCACCTCGGGCACGCCGAACATCACCGAGCCCTCGGTGTGCCCTGGTGCGTGCAGGACGCTGACGTCCAGGCCGGCCAGGCTCAGGCGCTGGCCACCGGCGAGGTCGACGACCTCACTCGGCTCCTGCCATGTCGCGGCCGGGCCGAACTGCTGCTGCAGCATCGCCAGCAGCTCGGGCGCGAGCATGGCCAGCGGGTCCTTGAGCCGGTAGTGGTCGTCGGCATGGATGTATGCCGCGACGCCGCCGGCCGCGCACACCGGCGTCACCGAGCTGACGTGGTCGATGTGGCCGTGGGTGAGCACCACCGCGGCCGGGCGCAGCCGGTGCTGGCGCAGCACCTCGGCGAGCCGGTCCTCGACCCCGATGCCGGGGTCCACGATGAGGCACTCCTCGCCCGCGGCGGGTGCGAGGACGTAGCAGTTGGTGGCGAAAGCCGCTGCGGGGAATCCGACGGTCAGCACGCAGCCGAGCCTAACCGTCACGGAGTCGTGACCACGCACCGCCGCCCGTGCGGGGACCGGTGCCTAGACTGACCGGGCCCGGGCCCTCGCGGCCCCTTACCGACCTCCCGAGGAGCTCACCCGTGTCGCCGAAAGCCCGCGACCGCGCCCGCGCCAAGCGCCGGGCCGAGAAGCGCCAGGCCGTGTTCGAGCAGCGTGCCGCCGAGCGCGCCCGCAACCGCCAGGTCGTGGCCGTCGTCCTCGCCGTGCTGCTCGTCGTCGGTGGCCTGGTCGGTGCCAGCTACGCGGTGAACCGCGGCAAGGACACGGCCACTCCGGCCGCCTCGAACCCGTCCGCGTCGCCGAGTCCTTCGGCCACCCGGACGCTGCCGCCGAAGTCGCTGGCCGCGGGCAAGACCTTTGTCGCGACGATCACGACCAACCGCGGCCCGATCACGGTCCAGCTCGACGGGACCAGGGCGCCGCAGACCGTGGCGTCGTTCCTGCAGCTCGCCGGTGACGGCTACTGGGCCAACAGCCGCTGCCACCGCCTCACCACCGCCGGCATCTTCGTCCTGCAGTGCGGCGACCCGACGGGCACCGGGAACGGCAACCCCGGCTACGGCTACGGCATCGAGAACGCGCCCAAGGACGGTAAGTACCCCACCGGCACCCTGGCGATGGCGCGCACGTCGGACCCCAGCTCCAACGGCGGGCAGTTCTTCATCGTGTACAAGGACACCCAGCTCCCCACGGACGGCGGCGGCTACACGATCTTCGGCACGGTGACCTCCGGACTCGATATCGTCAAGAAGACCGCCGCTGCCGGGGTCCAGGGTGGCCAGACCGACGGGCCCCCGGCGCAGCCGATCAGCATCCAGAAGGTTGTCGTCACCGAGAAGAAGGCCTGAGACCGTGTCACAGCAGTCCGACCACACCGAGCGCCCCGCCAGCCCCGCCGGCATGCCGAGCCCGGCCAGCCTCGCCGGCACCCGGCGCCCCGCCGCACCGGCCACGTTCGGCCGCGTCGCGGAGGACGGCACGGTCTTCGTCCGCACGTCCGACGGTGAGCGCGAGGTCGGCTCCTACCCCGGCGCGACGCCCGAGGAGGCGCTGGCCTACTTCACCCGCAAGTACGACGAGCTGCTCGCCTCGGCGGAGCTGCTGCTGCAGCGGGTCACCCAGACCGACCTGCCCGCCAAGGAGGCCGTCGACGGCCTGGCCCGGCTGCGCGAGCACGTCGCCGAGGCCAACGTGGTCGGCGACCTGAGCCTCATCGAGGCCAAGGTCGCCGAGATCGCCACGGCCACCGAGGCCCGCAAGCAGGTCGAGGGCGCCCAGCGCAGCGCGGCCCGCGAGAAGAGCAAGGCCCGGCGCGAGGAGATCGTGGCCGAGGCCGAGCGCATCGCAGGCCAGCCCCCGGCCTCGGTGCAGTGGAAGACCAGCGGCGCCCGCATGCGTGAGCTGCTCGAGGAGTGGAAGGCCGAGCAGCGCGCCGGCGCCCGCCTCGACCGCGAGACCGAGACCGCGCTGTGGCAGCGGTTCAGTGCCGCCCGCAACGGCTTCGACAAGGCGCGCCGGGTCCACTTCGCCCAGCTCGACGCGACCCAGGGTGAGGCCAAGGCCGCCAAGGAGGCGCTGGTCAAGGAGGCCGAGGCCCTCTCCGGCAGCACCGACTGGGGCCCGACGGCGACCGCCTACAAGCGCCTCATGGACCGCTGGCGCCAGGCTGGCCGGGCCTCCCGCGCCGACGACGACGCCCTCTGGGCCCGGTTCAAGGCCGCGCAGGACGCCTTCTTCCACGCCAAGGACGAGGTCGCGGCCGTCGAGAACGAGGAGTTCAAGGCCAACCTCGTGGTCAAGGAGGCCCTGCTCGTCGAGGCCGAGGCGATCCTGCCGGTGACCGACATCGACGCGGCCAAGGCGGCCCTGCGCGCGGTCCAGGAGAAGTGGGACCGGGCCGGCAAGGTGCCGCGCGCCGACATGGAGCGAATCGAGAAGGGCCTGCGCCGGGTCGAGCAGGCGGTCCGCGAGGCCGACGAGAAGCGTTGGGCCGCAACCAACCCCGAGGTCGCCGCCCGCGCCCAGAGCCTGGTGGACCAGCTCGAGGCCGCCGTGCAGGGCCTGCGCGAGGACCTCGCGAAGGCCAGGGAGTCCGGCAACGCCCGCAAGGTCGCCGACGCCGAGGCGGCGCTCGCCGCGCGCGAGCAGTGGCTCGAGCAGGCCCGCGCCGGGGTCCAGGAGTTCAGCGGCTGAGGCCACTCCCCCGCCGCGCCGGTATGCCGTTCCCCTCACCGTGAGGGGCACGGCATACCCGTGTCTCGGGCGTGCACGCCGGGGTGCCCCGGTTCGGAAATCCCTGTGCACCAACGGCGCACGCCCGACAGGATGACGCCGTGACCGACGAGACCCCGACTCCCACCCTGGCCGAGCGCGCGCGGGCGGCCCAGCCGGGCATCACCCGCTGGCTGCCGTTGCGCCTGCCCCTCACCCCGGAGCAGGAGCTGCGCGAGCTCGCCGACGTGCTCGCGGGTCTGGGCGACGACGCGAAGTGGGACTTCTACGGCGCCCGCGGGACGGTGGCCCTGCTCGAGAGCCGGTTGGCCGAGCTGCTGGGCAAGCCGGCGGTGGCGTTCTTCCCCAGCGGGGTCATGGCCCAGCAGTCGATGCTGCGGGTCTGGTGCGACCGGCAGGGCTCGCGGCGGGTGGCCATCCCCGCGCTGTCGCACCTGCTCCACCACGAGGACGACGGCCCGCGGCTGCTGCACGGCTTCGACTTCCGGATGCTGACCGAGGGCGCGCAGGTGCCCGGTGTGGACGACCTCGCCGCGATCCCGGGGCAGCTCGGCGCGGTGCTGCTGGAGCTGCCCCTGCGCGACGCGGGCTACCTGCTGCCCTCGTGGGAGGACCTCGAGGGGTTCTCGGCGGCCTGCCGCGAGCGTGGGGTCCCACTGCACCTGGACGGTGCCCGGCTGTGGGAGTCCACGCCCCACTTCGGCCGGTCGCTGGCGGAGGTCGCCGGGCTGGCCGACAGCGTCTACGTCTCGTTCTACAAGGGCCTCGGCGGGCTCGCCGGTGCCGCGCTGGCCGGCCCCGAGGACGAGATCGAGCAGGCCCGCACCTGGCGGACCCGGCACGGGGGCACGCTGTTCACGCTCATGCCGTATGCCGTGGCGGCGCTGCGTGGCCTCGAGCAGCAGCTGCCCCGGATGGCCGAGTTCCACGAGCGCGCGCAGGAGATGGCCAAGCTCCTGCCGGAGCGGGGCATGCGGGTCCTGCCGGAGGAGCCGCACACCAACGCGTTCCGGATCTTCGTCGAGGCGCCGGCCGCGACGCTGAACGAGCGCCTGGTGACCGCGATGGAGCAGGACCACGTCATGGCGTCGGCGACGTGGGACGCCAGCGAGGTGCCGGGCTGGTCGTGGACCGAGTTCACCGTCGGCCCGTCCACGATGGAGTGGACCGCCGCCGAGGCCGTTGATGCGTTGGCGCGGATCTTCGTGGACTGACCTGCCATGACACGTCGGCCGACGGCAGCGCGGCCGACGGCAACGCCTGCGCGCTACTGCTGCTTGACCGGCGCCTTGCCCCCGGTGATCCGGTAGACGTCGAAGACGCCGTCGATCTTGCGGACCGCCTTGATGACGTGGTCGAGGTGGCCGGGGTCGCCCATCTCGAAGGTGAACTTGCTCATCGCCACGCGGTCACGGGTCGTCTGCACGCTCGCCGACAGGATGTTGACGTGGTGGTCCGAGAGCACCCGGGTCACGTCGGAGAGCAGCCGGTTGCGGTCGAGCGCCTCGACCTGCAGCTGGACGAGGAACACGCTGCCGGCGGACGGGGCCCACTCGACGTCGATCAGCCGGTCCGGCTGGGCGAGGAGCGACTCGGCGTTGGTGCAGTCGGCACGGTGCACCGACACGCCGCTCCCCCGGGTGACGAAGCCGATGATCGGGTCGCCGGGCACGGGGGTGCAGCACCGGGCCAGCTTGACCCAGACGTCGGCCGTGCCGACGACCACGACACCGGGGTCGCCAGTGCGGCGACGCACCCCGCGGGTCGGCATGGTCGCCTCGGCGAGGTCCTCGCTGGCGCCCTCCTCCCCGCCGAGGGAGGCCACGAGCCGGCCGACCACGTGCTGGGCGCTGACGTGCCCCTCGCCCACGGCGGCATACAGGGCGGAGATGTCGGCGTAGCGCAGCTCGCCGGCCAGGCCGGCCAGGGACTCGTGGGACATGAGGCGCTGCAGCGGCAGGCCCTGCTTGCGCATCGCCTTGGCGATCGCGTCCTTGCCCTGCTCGATCGCCTCCTCGCGGCGCTCCTTGGAGAACCACTGGCGGATCTTGTTGCGGGCACGCGGGCTCTTGACGAAGGTCAGCCAGTCGCGCGAGGGCCCGGCGCCGTCGGCCTTGGAGGTGAGCACCTCGACGACGTCGCCGTTCTCCAGAGGGCTCTCCAGCGGCACCAGCCGGCCGTTGACCCGGCCGCCGATGCAGTGGTGGCCGACCTCGGTGTGCACCGCGTAGGCGAAGTCGACCGGGGTCGAGCCGGCCGGCAGCGCGATGACCTCGCCCTTGGGCGTGAAGACGTAGACCTCGCGGGCGTTGATCTCGAACCGCAGCGAGTCCAGGAACTCCCCCGGGTCGGAGGTCTCCCGCTGCCACTCCAGCAGCTGGCGCAGCCACGCCATGTCGCTGATCGGCCCGGTCTCGCCGTCCTTGGGCTGGGCCTGGGCGCCGCCCGGCGCGTCCTCCTTGTACTTCCAGTGCGCCGCGACGCCGTACTCCGCGCGTCGGTGCATGGTGTGCGTGCGGATCTGGATCTCGACCGGCTTGCCCTCGGGCCCGATGACCGTCGTGTGCAACGACTGGTACATGTTGAACTTGGGCATCGCGATGTAGTCCTTGAACCGCCCCGGCACCGGGTTCCACCGGGCGTGCAGCGCGCCCAGCGCCGCGTAGCAGTCGCGGACCGTGTCGACCAGCACCCGCACCGCGACGAGGTCGTAGATCTCCTCGAAGTCGCGGCCGCGC
>NZ_JBTCWL010000049.1:0-29677 GCF_054325275.1 Oryzihumus sp. | reverse complement strand
GCCGACCACGGCGGTGCCCACCCGTGGCAGCAGCCCGTTGCCCACCCAGTACGCCTCGACCACCCGGGGGTCGAGCGGGTCGGCGACCCCGACCGCCCCCGCGATGAGCTCGAGGTAGGGCCAGGCGCCCTCGAACTGCCGCGCCATCAGCCGCATCCCGGTGTCGACCACCCCGGCGCTGCCCATCTCCAGGAAGGCGGTGTTGTCGGCCGGCCCGCAGTAGCCGTGCGAGTTGGGCGGGAACGCGTACCGCGCGAAGAGCACCGGGCCCGGCACCAGGCGCGGCTCAGCCGGGGAGGACATCGAGCCCGTCCTCGTCTCCGAAGACCGCGAGCGCGTCGCGCGCCTCCTCCGGCGTCATCCGTTCCAGCGCGAACCCGCTGTGGATGAGGATGTGGTCGCCCGGGGTGGGGGGCTCCTCCAGCAGCCCGATGTTGACCGTCCGGACCACCCCGGCCACGTCGACATCGGCCAGGTCGCCGCCGGCGTGGAGGCCGACGACCCGGCCCGGGACACCGAGGCACACGGTCAGCCCCCCGGCCCGGTCGCGACCGTGGCCGGGCCGCGCAAGGTCACCGAGACGACGGTCAGCTCGTCCCCGCCGGTGACGTCGACGTCCTCACCGCCACACGACGGGCACACCGCCCATGGGTCCATCGACTCGTTGACGTCACCGCAGGTGCGGCAGTCCACCGTGACCGGCACGACCTCGAGGTCGACCTGCGCGTCCGCGGCGACCGTCCCCGCGGCGACCATCGCGAACGCCTGTCGCAGCGAGTCGAGCACCACCCGCTGCCGAACCCCGGCCCGGACCAGGACGGCCCTCACCGGCCGGCCGTCGGCGCGCCGCAGCACGGCCTCGACGATGCCCTCACACAGCCCGATCTCGTGCATCGGCTCCCCCTCACATGGCGCGGATCTTCAGGTAGCGCTGGATGTCGGGCATCGCGGCCCGGACGGCCACGCCGAGCCCGACGAGCAACCCCAGCCGGATGAGCCATCGCATGGTCATCGCCTCCTCTCCGGTGCCTCCCGGTCCGCCCCGCCGGGCCCTGTGCCCGCGGGTGCCCCGACCGGCGCAGCGCCCTCGACCGGCGCCCGCACGGCCTCGTCGACCAGCCGCAGGACCAGCGCGGCGGCGTCCTCCAGCACGGCGGCGACCGGCGGGGACAGGCCCAGCCCGTCGTCCAGGGACGCGGGCTGGCAGCCGACCACCCGGACCCGGCCGAGCCGCCCGCCGAGGCGCGGCACCATCGCCAGCACCGCCTGCGGGGCCAGGTCGTGGGCGTCGAGCATCGAGACGGGCGCCGCCTCGGCCGCGGCCAGGTCCGGCTCGATGACGAACAAGGTCCCCGGCTCGGCCGAGCGGTCCACGGCGTCGACGAGGACCAGGCCGTCCCACCCGTCGACCAGCTCGTAGGCCAGGTGGATCCCGCCGATGCCGAAGTCCTTCGCGGTCACTCCCTCCGGCCACGCGTGCCCGGCCAGCCGGCCCATCACGGCCGAGCCGAACCCGTCGTCCCCGCGGAAGATGTTGCCGACCCCGGCGACGAGCACCCGGTTCACGGCGCCGCCTCCAGCACCTCGACCTCGTCCGGGGCGAAGTACAAGTAGCGGCCGTGCACGAGGACCAGGTCCTGCGCCGGGTCGTCCTCCACCACCACGGCCAGGTGGTCGCCCCCGTCGACGTCGTGGAAGACGGCGGCGACGGTGGCGGTGCGCCCGGCCAGGAACATGTCCTGGGCGTCGGCAGGGCGCGACCCGGGGCGCAGCAGCACCCGGCTGCCCCGGCGCACGGTGCGCCCGCCCACGTCCAGCTCGTCGGTCTCGGGGGATACGCCGGCGTCCCGCCCCGGGTCCCACCACGGCAGCTCCTCCGCGGTCGTCGGGGCGCCCTGCGGATCGCCCGGCGGATCGCCCGGCCCCGCGTCCCCGGTGACCTGCCGCAGGTAGCGCACCGCGCCGTGCAGCCGGTCCATGACGTCGGCCGGCATCCCGGTGACCTCGTCGAGCAGCGCGGCGGCGCGGGCGTCGGTGCTGCGGGCCGCCTGCTGCTCCTCGTCGGTGAGCGTCAGCGCCCGCAGCGTGAGCAGCTCGTCGACCTCTGTGGCGTCGTAGAACGCGACCGGGCTCTCCGGCGCCACCTGCGGGTGGTCGTAGAGGATGATCGGCGAGGCCAGCACCATGTCGTTGCTCCCCGGGTCTCCCACGAGCACCGGGTACGTCCCTTCGTGGTGACAGCTCGCAGCGTACGCGCGGGCCCACTCGGGCGGGTCCGTCATCGACAGCAGCCGGCCGCCGTCCACCCGCACGAGCAGGTGCGCTGCGACCAGGGCCCGGCGCAGCGCAGCCTCCCGGTCGCGCTCGGGACGCCCCGGCTCCGCGGCGGTGGTGTTGTCCAGGCGCACCTCCAGCCGGGTCAGGCCGTACGGGCCCGGCAGCCGCTCCGCCGCGACCCGCAGCACCCCGGTCAGGGGCAGCCGGGTGCGCCGCAGCCGGCCGACCGGGCGGCCGTCCGGCCCGCTGAGCAGCTCGGTGTCCACCCCCGGGGGTATGCCGAGCGGCAGCTCACGCGGCCCGCGCGCCAGGTCGGAGAGCGACAGCGCGAGGTCCACCTCCCGCTCGACGGCCTCGTCCCACGGCAGCCACCGGCGCTCCCCCACGGCGAGCTCGGGCACGTCCACGAACGAGCCGCCACGCAGGGCCTGCACCACGCGCCGCTGCACCTGCAGGAACCGCGCCCGCACCACGAGCCGCGGGTGGGGCCCCTCCAGCAGCAGGTCCGTGCAGGTCCCGGACCGCTCCGACGGGTCGGCGGCCACGGCATCGGGGGGCATGAGCACGCCGAACTGCCAGCGCACCCGGTTCTTGGGGTCGTCGGCCCGATAGGGGTAGAGCAGGTAGCCCTCGTACAGGACGGCGTCGGCCAGGGGACGCACCTGCTCGAACGTGGTCACCGGTCCGCCTCCTTGAGCAGCCGCTCCACCGCCTCGTCCCACGTGGTGAGGGCGTGCGTGGCCCGGTAGGCGTACAGCGCGTCAAAGGTCTCCCGCCCCAGTCGCACCCAGGCGCTGCCGGGGAAGTGCAGGTCCATCGCCTCCCGCCACACGGCGACCGGCAGGGCGAAGGAGGCCTCCTTGTGCCACGGCACCGGCTCCACGCTGACCCCGCCGGGCCCACCGGTGAACACCGTGCCGGTGAACAGCAGCAGCAGCGGCACCGACCCCTCCCGCAACGCGTAGAGGTACTTGTGCGCGGCGACGTCGAAGTCGTAGCTGCACGGCACCGGCAGCGCGACCTCGGTCGCGCCCGTGAAGCCGGGCACCATCTGGGTGGCGAACGCGAGCTGCAGCGGCTTGAGCGTCTCGCCCCACCGGCGCCGCTCGCCGAAGAGGTCCACCAGGCCGGCCGCCTCGGCGTCGTCGTAGCGGCGCCGCAGCGGCTCGATCCGGATCTGCACCCGCAACGCCACGGCATACACCGGGGTGCCCGTCGTCTCGGTGACCCGCAGCAGCAGGTTCACCGTCGGGGCGGCGGCGAAGCGGTCGGCGTCCGCGCCGACGCAGGCCAGCTCGAGGTCGGCCACGTCAGCCGCCCGGGCCCACGGCGCTGCGCTCGCGCAGCCGGTCGAAGAACACCTCGATCTGCGCCCAGACCTCTGCACCCCCGGCGAACCCGGTCCAGTGGCTCCGGACCAGCCCGACCAGCTCGTAGCACGCGTCGATGGGCACGACGAAGCACTCGAACGCCCCCTCGCGCCGGCGCACCAGCGCGGCCTCCACGTCGACGGCCACCTCGGCCAGCGCGGGGTTGGCCGCCTCGACCTCGGCCCACGCGTCGAGCTCCAGCGTCGACTCGGTCGCCCCGCCCGGGCCGGGGTAGCAGCCGACCACGTGCCCCACCCCGCTCTGGCGGAAGAAGAAGGCCAGGTCCACCGGCACCTGCAGCCGGTCCCAGCCGCCCGGGGTGAGGGTGAACGCGGCCACCCGGCGCACCTGCGTCGGCACCGCCCGGTAGCGCAGCCCGCCGGCGCCCTGGCCGGTGAACAGCAGGTAGCAGCCGCGGCAGGTGCACAGCAGCCGGTGGTTCTCCAGGTCCGCGACGTGCCCGTGCCCGGCCCCGACCGGTTCGTCGCACATCTCGCACCGCTCGCCCGGCCGCGGCTGTTCCCGTCGCCGGCCGATCTGCTGGAGCGGGTCCAGCGGTATGCCGTCCGGTCGCGGCCCGCCCGGGGCCTGCGTCCGCGTATCGGCCACGAGCGGTCGCAGGCCGGCGAACGCCGAGGCCCGGGGCGTGCGCGAGCCGGTCACACCGTCGCCTCCCGTGGCAGCGCGACCCGCCACCCGGTGCCCTCGGGCAGCAGGGGCAACGGGTCGAGGTGGCGCCCGTCCGCGGACAGGGACCGCCCGGCCAGCCGGACGTCGTACCGGCTGCCGCAGGCGGTGCAGGTGAGCTCCTCCCGCTCCAGTGCGCTGCCGCTGAGCGGGGCTCCGCAGGCAGCACACTCGTCGCGGTAGGCGTACGGGGTGCCGCCGAGGACGCAGACCGCGACCGGGACCCCGCCCACCAGCCGGCGGGCGACGTGGCCGGCGGCGACCGCGACCTCCAGGTGCGCCCAGCCGTCGCCGGAGTCCTCTGCAGCCTCCACGGCGGCCGGCGCGGACTCGGACGGCGGGCGCCCGATCTGCAGCAGCGGCAACGGCTTCTCCCGGGCGACCACGCCCTGGACGTCGACCGCGACGACCTCCGGCGCCGCGTCCAGGACGGCCCGCTCGATGGTCGTGGTGACGGTCACCGACGAGGACGGGCAGCCGTCGCAGCTGCCCTCCAGCCGCAGGTGGGCCACCCCGTCAGGGTCGATGCCGGCGTACTCGATCCCGCCGGCGTGCGAGCCCAGGTAGGGGCGGACCCGGTCCAGCGCCTGCTGGATCCGGGTGTCCACGTCGTCGGGGTGCAGGTCGTGCAGCACCAGCAGCGAGCCGACCAGGTCGTCCCCGGCGAGCCGGCGCACCAGCTCCTCGCCGCCCTCGACCTCACCCAGGAGGTCGACGACGCGGGCCAGCCCGGCGCCATACAGGGCGACCACGGCCCGGACCAGCTCCTCCGCGCGGTCCGCGGCGAGGCGGTCGGGGCCGTCGTGGAAGGCGTCCAGCAGCAGCTCCACGCGGCTGGCCAGCTCCTGCGCCTCGTGCCGGTTCATCGCGGCCGCCGGTCAGTAGATCGTGGCGGCCATGGCCGGGGAGTGGACCTGCTCGACCACCGAGCCGTTGCCGGTGAACAGGTGCACCCCGCACGGCAGGCACGGGTCGAAGCTGCGCACCGCCCGCATGATGTCGATGCCCTTGAACGTCTCCGGCGGGTTCTCCTCGAAGATCGGGGTGTTCTGCACCGCGTCCTCGTAGGGGCCGGGCGTGCCGTAGACGTCACGGACGCTGCCGTTCCACGGGGTCGGCGGGTAGGGGTGGTAGTTGGCGATCTTGCCGTCCCGGATGACCATGTGGTGGCTGAGCACCCCGCGGACCGCCTCGGTGAACCCGCAGCTGATCGCGTTGTCCGGCACCGTGAACGGCGTCCACGTCTCGGTCCGGCCGGCGCGCACCTCGGCCAGCGCCTCGTCGACGAAGTGCAGCGCGAGCGCCGCGGTGTAGGCCTGGAAGTAGGTCCGGGCGCGGTCCCGCTCGATCGCGTTGCTCCACTGGGGGATCTTCCACTCGAAGCTCACCTCGGGCTTCAGCGCGGTGCGCGGCAGGGTGATCTGCACGCTGTGCCCGGTGGCCCTGACGTAGTCGGTGTTGACCAGGCCGGACAGGGCCGTCGACCACAGCCGGGCGATCGGGCCCCCACCGGTGTCGAGGGCCAGGTGGTCGGTGCCGTCGAACCAGCGCGGCGACATGGTCCAGCTGTAGTTGCCGTTGAAATCCCGGCGGGCCGGCTTGGGGACGGTGTGCTGGTTCCACGGGTGGCGCCGGTCGACCGGGTTGCCGAGCGGGTCCTTGTCGACGAACACCTCGTAGCCGTCCTGGGCCCAGTCCTCGTAGTAGGAGTGGCCGAGCAGGATCCGCATCCCGAGGTTGATGTCGACCAGGTTGTTCGTGACCAGCTGGCCGTCGACGATGACGCCGGGGGTCACGAACATCCGCTTGCCCCAGTCGTTCATGCGCCGGTAGGTGAAGTCGCAGACGGCCGGGTCGTTGAGGCTGCCCCAGCAGCCGAGCAGCACACGGCGTTCGCCGACGTGCTCGTAGCCGGGCAGCGCCTCGTAGAAGAAGTCGAACAGGTCGTCGTGCAGCGGGACGACCTTCTTCATGAACTCCACGTAGCGCATGAGCCGGGTCAGGTAGTCGGTGAACAGCTGGATCGTCGCGACCGTGCCGACCCCGCCGGGGTAGAGCGTCGAGGGGTGGACGTGTCGGCCCTCCATCAGGCAGAACATCTCCCGCGTCATCCGGCTCATCTGCAGGGCCTCGCGGTAGAACTCGCCCTCGAGCGGGTTCAGCGAGCGCATGATGTCGCCGATGGTGCGGTAGCCGTGCTCGCCGGCGTGCGGCGCCTCGGTGCCGTTGGCCCGCTCCAGTACTCCGGGGTTGGTCTCCTTGACCATCCGCTCGCAGAAGTCCACGCCGACCAGGTTCTCCTGGAAGATGTTGTGGTCGAACATGTACTCCGCGGCCTCACCGAGGTTGATGATCCACTCACCGAGGGCCGGCGGCGCGATCCCGTAGGCCATGTTCTGGTTGTAGACCGAGCACGTGGCGTGGTTGTCCCCGCAGATCCCGCAGATCCGGCTGGTGATGAAGTGGGCGTCCCGCGGGTCCTTGCCCTTCATGAAGATGCTGTAGCCGCGGAAGATCGACGAGGTGCTGTGGCACTCGCGGACCTCCCTGGCCTTGAAGTCGATCGTGGCGTAGATGCCCAGGCTCCCGACGATCCGGGTGATCGGGTCCCACGCCATCTCGACGACGTCGCCGGACTGCTTGGTCGTGGTGGTCATGTCGGTCCGCCCTCCGTCACCAGGACTTGGTGTAGCCGGTCTGCAGCACGTTCCCCTTGGTGCGCCACTTCGGCTCCTTGTCGACCGTGTTCATCGTGATGCCGCGCAGCCGGCGGATGACCGTGCCGTACATCGTGCTGGCGCCGGCCGAGACCTTGCTGCCGGGCGGCTCGTCCATGAACGGCATGAACTTGTCCGGGAAGCCCGGCATCGTGCACGCGATGCAGATGCCGCCGACGTTGGGGCAGCCGCCGACCCCGTTGATCCAGCCCCTCTTGGGCACGTTGCACTTCACCACCGGCCCCCAGCAGCCGAGCTTGACCAGGCACTCGGGGGTGCCGTACTCCGTGGCGAACTGGCCCTGCTCGTAGTAGCCGGCCCGGTCGCAGCCCTCGTGGACGGTCGCCCCGAACAGCCAGCGCGGGCGCAGCGCCTCGTCCAGCGGGATCATCGGCGCCTGCCCGGCGACCTGGTAGAGCAGGTAGACCAACGTCTCGGACAGGTTGTCGGGGTGCACCGGGCAGCCGGGCACGCAGACGATCGGCAGCCCCGCCTTGGACTTCCAGCCCCAGCCCAGGTAGTCCGACACGCCCATCGCGCCGGTCGGGTTGCCGGCCATGGCGTGGATCCCGCCGTATGCCGCGCACGTCCCCACCGCGACGACGGCGGTGGCCCTGGGGGCCAGGCGGTCCAGCCACTCCGAGGTGGTCATCGGCTGGCCGGTGGCCGGGTTGTTGCCGAAGCCGCACCAGTAGCCCTCGGACTTGATCTTCTCGTTGGGGATCGACCCCTCGACGACGAGGACGAACGGCTCGAGCTCGCCGCGGTCGGCCTTGTGCCACCACTCGATGAACGTGTCCGCGCCCTGCTCCGGGCCGCACTCGAAGTCGATGAGCGGCCAGTGCACCTGGATCTTCGGCAGGCCCGGCAGCGCGCCGAGGACGATCTCCTCCACGCTCGGCTGGGTCGCGGCGGTCAGCGCGACCGAGTCCCCGTCGCAGCTCAGTCCCGCGTTGATCCACAGGACGTGGAGCACCGGCTCCGTCGTCCCCGCGGTCCCCGTCGACGTCTGCGTGGCTGTCGACATCTGTGGCCACCACCCTCCTGTGCGATCACAGTGGGCGTCCCGGCGCGCGGGCTCCTGTCGTCATCCCCGGCGGCAGGTGCTCGGGTCCCGAGGCACCTCCTCCTCCGGAGCATAGGACGGCCTGGCCGGCGGGCAGGACATACGTGTCCGGACATTTCTGCGACGGTCCGCCAATCGCGGAATCCCCGACCTCGCAACCGGATCCGCCGCTTCCACCACCGTCGTCGCCACGGCTACCGTGAATGACGTAGCCCCACCCGGAGGGGACCTGCGATGGCCCAACCCCCCGACGCCGACCCGGCAGCCGAGCCCCTCCCCGGCGACGGCGCCGGGACCTTGGTCGCGCCCGTCGTCGTGGTCAGCCGCGCCTTTGCAGCCCGGCCCGCCTCCTGGGTCGAGGCCCAGGAGTTCCTGGACCAGACCCTCGCCGGACTCGACCTCGAGCCGGCCGGCCCGCGGGCGATCCAGGACTCCATCGGCGAGGCGCTGCTGGCCTCGGCCCGCCCCGGGGTCGGCTCCTTCCAGGTCGCGGTGCGGATCTTCCCCGACGAGGTGGAGGTTGAGGTCCTCAGCACCGAGCAGCTGGTGGACGCAACGCAGGGCTACCCGCCGGTGCCCAGCTCGTTCGCCGCGTGGATCGCCGAGGTGCTGCAGCGACAGGGCCTGTCCCAGGAGGCCGCGGCCCGCCAGCTGGGCGTCTCGGTGCGCACCGTCGGCCGCTGGGTCCGTGGGCAGTCCGAGCCGCGGCTGCGCGAGCTGCGCCGGGTCCACCAGGTCTTCGGGCGCGGCTCGCCCGGCTAGCTGCCGTCGCGGGCGGTGCGTCTTTGGGTCAGGATGAGGCCCATGCCACGAGGAGAGCTGGTCGTCTCCCGCCGCTGGCCCGCGGAGATCGTGCTGGTGCGGCACGGGGAGAGCGTCGGCAACATCGCCGCGGCCGAGGCCGGTCGCAGGGGGGCCGCGCGCCTGGACCTGGACTTCCGTGACGCCGACACGCCGCTGTCGGACACCGGGCGTCGTCAGGCCGCCGCGGTCGCGACCTTCGTCGCCGACGACGATGACCACCGACCTGACCTCGTCGTGAGCTCGCCGTACCGGCGCGCCGCCCAGACGGCACAGGCCGCGCTCGACGCCTGGGGCACCGACCACCTGGTGCTGGACGAACGACTGCGGGAGCGCGACCTCGGTGCCTTCGACGGGCTCACCTCGGCGGGCATCCGCGAGGAGTACGCCGCGGAGGCCGAGCGCCGCGCGCGGCAGGGCAAGTTCTACTACAAGCCTCCGTCCGGGGAGAGCTGGTGCGACGTCACGCTGCGGGTCCGCTCGCTGCTGGGCGACCTGCGCGAGGGGTATGAAGGCCGGCGGGTCTGGCTGTTCACCCACCAGGCCGTGATCATGAGCTTCCGCTACGTCCTGGAGCACCTCACCGAGCAGGAGCTGCTCGAGGTCGACCGCACCACCGACCTGCCGAACTGCTCGATCACCTCCTACCGATCCACCGGCACCGGCATGCGGCTGGTGCAGTTCGCCGACACCACGGCCCTGGAGCGTGCCGAGGTCCCGCAGACCACCGAACCGGGCCGGGCGAGGGAGGCCACCCATGGCGGCTGAGTTGAGCACGCCGACGCCGATCACCACCGACCTGCTGCGCGGGTGGTCGCTGCCCGTTCCCGGCACGGACAAGGAGTCGCGAGGGCGGACCCTCGTCGTGGGCGGGACCGCCCACACGCCGGGTGCCGTGCTCCTCGCGGCCGAGGCGGTCCTGCGCGCGGGGGCCGGCAAGCTGCAGGTGGCCACGACCGAGCCGGTGGCCGCCGCCCTGGCCGTGGCCCTGCCCGAGGCGCTGGTCGTGCCGCTGCCGACGACCCGGGACGGGTCGCTGGACCCGGCGGACGCCGCCGACCGGGTGCTCGAGCTCGCCGGCGGTGTCGACGCGGTGCTGCTGGGCCCGGGCTTCTCCGACGTCGACGCCTCCCGCGAGCTGCTCGAGGCGCTGGTGCCCCGACTGGAAGGCGCCGCCGTCCTCGACGCCCTTGCCTCCGCCTACGTCACCGCCCACCGCGACGGCCTGCGCCACCTCGACGGGCGCGCCGTCCTCACCCTCAATCCCGACGAGCTCGCCAAGACCCTCGACGTGCCCGAGGACCGGGCGGACGACGACCCGGTCGCCGCGGCCCGTGAGCTGGCCGAGGCGACCGGCTCCGTCGTCCTGTGCGGCGGCCAGGGCAAGGCGGTCGCCGCCCCCGACGGACGCACCTGGACCTGCGACGCCGGCGGGCCGGGCCTGGGGGTCTCGGGCTCCGGTGACGTCCAGGCCGGGCTGGTGGCCGGGCTGCTGAGCCGGGGCGCCGACCCAGCCCAGGCCGCCTGCTGGGGTGGGCACCTGCACGCCCTGGCCGGGGACGAGCTGGCAGCCCGTGTGGGCACGGTCGGCTTCCTCGCGCGGGAGATCGCCGGCTGCGTGCCGCACCTGCTGGACCACCTCGCCGGCAGCTGAGCCCCGGCCGTGAGGCCTCCACCGGACACGCGTCAGCCCGCCTTCCCGACCCCCGAAGGGGCCGCAAACGCGGGCTGGGCGGTGTCCGGTCGGGCTATGCCGGGTGGTCAGCGGCCGAAGACCGCCGGCAGGGTCGCCGTGTGCGCCTCGCGCAGCTCGCCGAGGCCGAGCTGGAACTGGCCCTGCACGTCGAGGCCGTCGGTCTGGTCGTCGACGACGCCGATCCGGGCGTGGGCGAAGCCGCGGGCCGAGCACATGTCGGTGAACCGCACCTCCTCCGAGCGAGGCACGGCCACGATCGCGCGGGCGGTGGACTCGCTGAACAGCGCCGTGAACGCGTCGATGCCGTCGCGCTCGCAGACCTCCTCCAGCCAGACCCGGGCGCCGACACCGTGGCGCAGCGTGGCCTCGGCGAGGGCGATCGCGAGGCCGCCGTCGGACAGGTCGTGCGCGGCGTCGATGAGGCCGTCGCGCGAGGCGTTGACGAGGATCTCGCCGAGCTGGCGCTCGAGGTCGAGGTCGACCCGCGGGGGCAGCCCGCCGAGGTGGTCGTGGATGACGCTGGCCCACTCCGAGCCGGCCAGCTCCTCGCGCGTGGTGCCGAGCAGGTAGATGACCTGGCCCGGGGTCTTCCAGCCCGAGGGCGTGCGGCGGGCCACGTCGTCCATCACGCCGAGGACGCCGACCACCGGGGTCGGGTGGATCGCCACGTCACCGGTCTGGTTGTAGAACGAGACGTTGCCCCCGGTCACCGGGATGCCCAGCTGCTGGCAGCCGTCGGCCAGGCCGCGCACCGCCTCGGCGAACTGCCACATCACGCCCGGGTCCTCCGGCGAGCCGAAGTTGAGGCAGTCGGTGATCGCCAGCGGCGTCGCCCCGGCGGTCGCGACGTTGCGGTAGGCCTCGGCCAGCGCGAGCTGCGCCCCGGCATACGGGTCGAGCTTGGCGAACCGGCCGTTGCAGTCGGTCGAGATGGCGACCCCGCGGCCGCTCTCCTCGTCGACCCGCACCACGCCGGCGTCGTCGGGCATGGCCAGGGCGGTGTTGCCGCGGACGTAGCGGTCGTACTGGTCGGTGACCCACGACTTGTCGCACAGGTTCGGCGAGCCGATGAGGCGGATCAGGGTGTCGCGCAGCTCGTCACCGGTGGTGGGGCGGGGCAGGTCCTGCGGACCGCCGGCCTGCAGGCCGTCGAGGTATGCCGGCCGCTCCAGCGGGCGCTCGTAGACCGGGCCGTCGTGGGCCACCGAGCGAGGCGGCACGTCGACGATGACCTCGTCGTGCCAGAGCACCTCGAGGCGGTCGCCCTCGGTGACCTCGCCGATGACCGTGGCCTCGACGTCCCACTTGCGGGTGATCGCGAGGAACTCCTCGAGCTTGCCGGGCTCGACGACCGCCATCATGCGCTCCTGCGACTCGCTCATGAGGATCTCCTCAGGGCGCAGCGTCGCGTCGCGCAGCGGGACCAGGTCGAGGTGGACCCGCATGCCGCCGTCGCCGTTGGAGGCCAGCTCGCTGGTCGCGCAGGACAGCCCGGCGCCGCCGAGGTCCTGGATTCCGTCGACCACGTGCGCGGCATACAGGTCCAGGCAGCACTCGATGAGCACCTTCTCGGCGAACGGGTCGCCGACCTGCACCGCGGGGCGCTTGGTCGGGCCGCCCTCGTCGAAGGTCTCGGAGGCGAGCACGGAGACGCCGCCGATGCCGTCGCCGCCGGTCTTGGCGCCGAACAGGACGACCTTGTTGCCGACGCCGGAGGCCTTGGCCAGGTGGATGTCCTCCACCCGCATGGCGCCGACGCACAGGGCGTTGACCAGCGGGTTGCCCTGGTAGCAGGAGTCGAAGACGACCTCGCCGCCGATGTTGGGCAGGCCCAGGCAGTTGCCGTAGCCGCCCACGCCGGCGATGACGCCGGGCAGCACCCGGTGGGTGTCGGGGTGGTCCAGGGCGCCGAAGCGCAGCGGGTCCATCACGGCCAGCGGGCGGGCGCCCATGCTCATGATGTCGCGGACGATGCCGCCGACGCCGGTGGCCGCGCCCTGGTAGGGCTCGACGTAGGAGGGGTGGTTGTGGCTCTCGACCTTGAAGGTCACCGCCCAGCCGTCGCCGATGTCGACGACGCCGGCGTTCTCGCCGATGCCGACGAGCAGCTTCTCGCGCATCGCGTCGGTGGTCTTGTCGCCGAACTGGCGCAGGTGGACCTTGGAGGACTTGTAGGAGCAGTGCTCCGACCACATGACCGAGTACATCGCCAGCTCGGAGCTGGTGGGACGCCGGCCGAGGATGTCGCGGATGCGCTGGTACTCGTCGGGCTTGAGGCCCAGCTCGGCCCACGGCTGCTCGACCTCCGGCGTGCCGGACGCCGCCGAGACGGTGTCGAGCGCGGGCTTGCTGTGGCTGGTCTCCAGGGTGCTCACGCGTTCACCACCGAGGTCAGGACGGACGTGAAGAAGGGCAGGCCGTCGAGCGAGGGGCCGTAGCCGGGCTCGACGCAGTGCTCCGGGTGCGGCATGAGCCCGACGATGTTGCCGCGCTCGTTGGTGACGCCGGCGATGTCGCGGTAGGACCCGTTGGGGTTGCGGCCGCCGAGGCCGTCGCCGTCGCGCACGACGTAGCGGAACGCCACCCGACCCTCACCCTCGAGCTCGTCGAGCGTGCGCTGGTCTGCCACGAAGCCGCCCTCGCCGTTCTTGAGCACGATGGTGATCTCCTGGCCCTGCGCGAAGTCGGAGGTCCAGGCGGTGGCGGTGTTCTCGACCCGCAGCACCTGGTCGCGGCAGACGAACTTGCGGTGGTCGTTGCGGATCAGCGCGCCGGGCAGCAGGTGCGACTCGCACAGCACCTGGAAGCCGTTGCAGATGCCGAGCACCGGCAGGCCCCCCTTCGCGGCCGGCACGAGCACGTCCATGACCGGGGCGAAGCGGGCGATGGCGCCGCAGCGCAGGTAGTCCCCGTAGGAGAAGCCTCCGGGGAGCACGACGGCGTCGACGCCGCGCAGGTCGGCGTCGCCGTGCCACAAGGCGACGGGCTCACCGCCGGCGACCCGGATCGCCCGGGTCGCGTCGTGGTCGTCCAACGACCCGGGGAAGGTGACGACCCCGATCCTCATGCGGGCTGCCCGGCGGTCTCGTCGGTCAGCTCCGCCACGCGGACGACGTCCTCGATGACCGGGTTGGACAACAGCTTCTCGGCCGCCTCGCGGGCGGCGGCGAGGACCTCCTCGGTCACCTCGCCGTCGACGGTCAGCTCGAACCGCTTGCCCTGGCGGACGTCGGTGAACTGGGTGAACCCGAGCCGCGGGAGTGCGCCGGCGACGGCCTGCCCCTGGGGATCGAGAATCTCGGACTTCAGCATCACGTCGATGACGACGGTTCCCATGCGAGGTGCTCCTCGGGGCGCGGCCCTGCCGGGCCTGGCGTGCGGGGTCGCCCTGAGGATAACCGCCGACGTCGGGGGCCCCGACGGCGCATCCACCCGGCGGGCGACCGGTCCGCCGCTCAGCCGAACCGGCGCCCGGTCAGCGCCTCGTAGGCCTCGACGTACTTGGCCCGGGTCTGCTCGACGATCGCCTCCGGCAGCGGCGGCGGCGCCTCGCCGGAGTGCCGGTCCCAGCCGCTGGCCGGGGAGGTGAGCCAGTCGCGGACAAACTGCTTGTCGTAGGACGGCTGCGCTCGCCCCGGCTGCCACTGGTCGGCCGGCCAGAAGCGGGAGGAGTCGGGGGTGAGCACCTCGTCGGCCAGGACGATGCCCGGCCGGCCCGCCTCGTCGGCGGCGGCCGGGTCCAGCCCGAACTCCACCTTGGTGTCGGCCAGGAGTATCCCGCGCTCCGCCGCCACCGCGTTGCCGCGGGCCAGGATCGCGGTGGTCAGGTCACGCACCCGGGAGGCCAGGTCGGCCCCGACCTCCGCCTCGACCTGCGCGAAGGTCATCGGCTGGTCGTGCTCGCCCACCGGCGCCTTGGTCGTGGGCGTGAAGATCGGCTCCGGCAGCCTCGAGCCGTCCTCCAGCCCCTCCGGCAGGGTGACGCCGCAGACCGAGGAGGTCTGGCGGTACTCCGCCAGGCCGCTGCCGGTGAGGTAGGCCCGGCCGATGCACTCCACCGGGACCATCTGGAGCCGGCGCACCAGCACCGCCCGGCCGGCGACCGCGGCCGGCACGTCGGTGGAGATGACGTGGTTGGGCAGGATGTCGGCGAGCTGCTCGAACCACCACAGCGACAGCTGGGTCAGCACCGCGCCCTTGTCGGGGATCTCGGTGTCGAGGATGAAGTCGTAGGCCGAGATCCGGTCGGAGGCCACGAGCAGCAGCTGGTCCTCGCGGGGCTCGCCTGTGCCGGGGTCGACCGGCGCGTAGAGCTCGCGGACCTTGCCGGAGTAGACGTGGGCGAAGCCGGGCAGGGCGGGCGGCGTGGTGGCGACCGAGGTCATGGCCCCCATCCTCGCAGCCCGCCCTCCTGCGGTGCGCGACCGGTGAAGACGCGGCCGGTCAGGCGGGAGGTTGGGTGGGGACGGAGACCTCGCCGCGCTGGGCGGCGAGCGCGATGTCGGTGCGGTGGTGCGAGCCGTCGAGGCTGATCCGGTCGACCGCCCGGTATGCGCGGTCGCGGGCCTCACCGAGATCGCCGCCCATGGCGACGACGGACAGCACCCGGCCGCCCGCGGAAACCACGGCGCCCTCGCGCCCGGGCGCGGTACCGGCGTGCAGCACCCAGGCCTCGTCGCCGACCTGGCCCAGGCCGTGGATCTCGTCTCCGGTGCGGGGGCTGTCGGGGTAGCCCTTGGAGGCGATGACGACGGTGACGGCGTGCTCGGGGTGCCAGCGCAGCTCGCCCACCTGGTCGAGGGTGCCGGTCGCGCAGGCGTGCAGCAGCCCGCCGAGCGGAGTGGCCAGGCGCGCGAGGACGACCTGCGTCTCGGGGTCGCCGAAGCGGGCGTTGAACTCCACCACGCGCGGCCCGCGGGAGGTCAGTGCGAGGCCGACGTAGAGCACCCCGGCGAACGGCGTCCCGCGGTGACGCATCTCGTCCACCGTGGGCTGGGCCACCCGGGCGACGACGTCCTCGACCAGGCCCTCGGGCGCCCAGTCCAGCGGTGAGTAAGCCCCCATGCCGCCGGTGTTGGGCCCCTCGTCCCCGTCGCCGACCCGCTTGAAGTCCTGCGCCGGGGTCAGCGGCACGACAGTGGTGCCGTCGGTCAGGCAGAACAGCGACACCTCGGGCCCGTCGAGGTACTCCTCGACGACGACCCGGCCGCCCTCCTTGGCCAGGCACTGCGCCGCATGGGCGACCGCCTGGGCGCGGCTCTGGGTCACCACGACGCCCTTGCCGGCGGCCAGTCCGTCGTCCTTGACCACGTAGGGGGCGCCGAGCGCGTCCAGCGCGTCGGTCACGTCGTCCAGGCTCGTGCACACGTGGGCGAGCGCGGTGGGCACGCCGGCGGCGGCCATGACCTCCTTGGCGAAAGCCTTGCTGCCCTCGAGCCGGGCGGCCTGCGCGGTCGGCCCGAAGCAGGCGATCCCGCGGGAGCGCACGGCATCGGCGACGCCGGCGACCAGCGGCGCCTCCGGCCCGATGACGACCAGGTCGGCGTGCACCTCGGCGGCCAGGTGGGCGACGCCTGGGCCGTCGAGCAGGCCGCCTGGCAGGTCGCGGCACAGCGCGATCGTGTCGATCCCCGGGTTGCCCGGGGCTGCGATGACGGCGTCGACCGTGGGGTCGGCGGTCAGGGCGCGGACGATGGCGTGCTCGCGGGCACCGGATCCGATGACGAGAACCTTCACCCGCGAGAGCCTAAGGGAGCCGCCGTGGCGCCGGTCCGGGGTGGCACGACGAGGTGACCGACCCGGCAAACCGGTGGGGAAGGGGCGAAAAATGATGTGCGCGGCGTCCCCGGGAGGCAGGGGGGGCTTCTCCCGGGGACGCCGCGACCAGCGCGTGGTCGCCCGGCGGGGGGACCGGCGACTCTTCGCGCCTCGGCCGGTCTAGCCGGCTGACATCACTCTCGCAAAGATCACGAAGGGGTGTAAGCCCTTTGACTGGCGGACTACAGTCAATGTCGGTATCCCGCCACCTCGACCGGTCCCCCACCCGAGGGGACTGGGGTGCACTGGGACCCGAAGGAGGCACCGCCGTGGTGAAGGCCCCACTCTTCGCCAACCGCACTCCCGGTCTGGCGTCCGAACCGCCTGACGCGGTCACCGAAGGCCTGATCACGCGCGTCTACCTGGCCATCCTCCAGCACGCCCACCCCACCCGGGAGCTGCTCGTCGCGCAGGGGATCGAGGGCGAGGCGGTCGACCGGGTCGTCCGCATCCTGGCGCAGCGCGGACTGGTCGACGTCCACGCCGACGGCAGCTGGGACCCCACCCCGCCCGACGTGGCGCTGCCGGCGCACGCGGTCAACCTCGAGCGTCGTGCCCGCGAGGCCCGCTCCGCGGCGCACGAGCTCAGCCAGGTCTACTACCAGGCCCGCAGCGACAGCGCCCGTCGGCTGGAGGGCATCTCGGTGCTCAACTCCCTGGACGACCTGCACACCGCCACCGCCGAGATCGTGGCCACTGCCACGCAGTCGCTGCGCACCGCGCGCAACATCTCGCCCCGCACCCGGGTGCTGTTCGACGCCCCCCTGTCCAGCCACCGGGACCGCAGCTACTCCTCCGAGGGCATCGAGCTCAGCCTGCGGACCACCTACGACGCCAAGGTGCTGGAGTGGGACAACGCCAGCGAGGTCCTCGCGGCCCGCGCCGAGGGCGGGGAGAAGTACCGGTTCACCTACGACCTGCCGTTCTCCGCCGTGGTGGTCGACGACACCGCCGCGGTGCTCGACCTGTCGTCGTACGACGAGAGCGGGCACGGGTCGCTGCTGATCCGCTCCCGGCCGTTGGTGCTGGCCCTGGGGGCCACGCTCGACGCCATCTGGCGCCTCGCCATCCCCACCTCACGGATGTCGGCCCAGGGGGTCGACAAGCGCGACCTGCACATCCTGTCGCTGCTGGCCGGCGGCGCCTCCGACGCGACCATCTCCCGGCAGACCGGCGTCTCCCAGCGCACGGTCGAGCGCCGCGTGCGGGCGCTGATGGACCAGCTCGGCGCGGGCACCCGCTTCCAGGCCGGCGTGCAGGCCGCCCGGCGCGGGTTGATCTAGCGGAGTCCCGCCGGGGTCAGCCGGACTAGCCGCCGAAGACCTCGGCCAGCGCCTCGTCGAGCAGGCGCAGGCCGAGCCGGGCCTCCGCCTCGGTGACGATGCACGGCGGGACGACGTGGAGGCGGTTCATGTTGACGAACGGCAGCAGGCCGCGCCGCTTGCACGCCGCGACGAGGTCGTTCATCGGCTTCGCGGCCGCGCCGGAGGCGTTGTAGGGCACCAGCGGCTCGCGGGTCTCCCGGTCGGCCACCAGCTCCAGCGCCCAGAACACGCCCCGCCCGCGGACCTCACCGATGACGGCGTGCCGGGCGGCCAGCTCGCGCAGGCCCGGGCCAAGGACGTCCTGCCCGATCCGGCGGGCGTGGTCGACGATCCCCTCCTGCTCCATGGCGCGGATCGTCGCCACCGCGGCGGCGCAGGCAAGCGGGTGGCCGGAGTAGGTCAGGCCGCCGGGGTAGGGGCGCTCGCGGAACGTCTCGTGGATGGCGTCGCTCAGGATGACGCCGCCCAGCGGCACGTAGCCGGAGTTGACCCCCTTGGCGAAGGTGATGAGGTCGGGGGTCACGCCGCCGTCGATGCCGTCGAGGGCGAACCACTCGCCTGTGCGCCCGAAGCCGGCCATGACCTCGTCCAGGATGAGCAGGATCCCGTGGCGGTCGCACAGCTCGCGCACCCCGGCGAGGTATCCCGGCGGCGGGGTCATGATGCCGGCGGTGCCCGGAATGGTCTCCAGCACGATCGCCGCGATCGTGGCCGGCCCCTCCATCTCGACCACGTGGGCCAGGTGCGCCAGGGCACGCTCGGACTCCTCCGCCTCCGTGGTGGCGTGGAACTGCGAGCGGTAGAGGAACGGGCCGACGAAGTGCACGACGCCCTCGGCGCCGGAGTCGTTGGGCCAGCGGCGCGGGTCGCCGGTCAGGTGGATCGCCGCCTGGGTGTGCCCGTGGTAGCTGCGGTAGCGGGAGAGCACCTTGCGCCGGCCGGTGTGCAGCCGCGCCATCCGCACGGCGTTCTCGATCGCCTCGGCGCCGCCGTTGGTGAAGAAGACGTGGTCCAGTCCCTGCGGGGCCCGCTCGGTGACCAGCCGGGCCGCCTCGCTGCGGACGTCGTTGGCGTGCTGCGGGGCGATGGTGCACAGCCGGCCCGCCTGCTCCTGGATGGCCGCGACGACCGCGGGGTGCTGGTGACCGATGTTGGTGTTGACCAGCTGGGAGGAGAAGTCGAGGTAGCGGTTGCCCTCCCCGTCCCACAGCCAGCAGCCCTGCGCGGCAGCCACCACCATCGGGGTCAGCGCCCCCTGGGCGGACCAGGAGTGGAACACGTGGGCCCGGTCGTCGTCGTACGCCCGCCGGGCCGCCTCACGGTCGATGACCGGGGTGGGCGGGGCGAGCTCCTCGGCGGTGGGCTGGGCGGCGACGTCGGTCATGCCAGCGAGCGTATCCGCGCGACCAGCCCTTCCTCCACGGTCGGCCACTCCTCGTGCAGGATGCTGAACACCACGGTGTCGCGGAACGTCCCGTCGGCACGCCGCATGTGCCGGCGCAGGACCCCCTCGCGGGTGGCGCCGAGCTTGGCGATCGCGGCCTGGGAGCGGTCGTTGAGCAGGTCCGTCTGGATCTTGACCCGCCCGAAGCCGCAGTCCACGAACGCGTGCCGCAGGATCAGCAGCTTGGCCTCGGGGTTGACCGCGGTCCCCCACCACCGCGGGCCGTATGCCGTCCAGCCCAGGTGCGCGCGCTCGTTGCCCAGGTCGATGTCGCCCAGGCTGGTCGTGCCCACCACGGTGCCCGCGGCACCGAGGTCGCCGTCCGCGACCAGGCGCAACGTGTATGCCGTGCGGCCCGTCTCCCGGGCGTTCGCCAGGGAGCGCGCCACCCAGGCGTGCATCGCCTCGGGGTCCGCGGGGCGCCCCGCCGGGCCTCCCCCGTAGCCCTTCGCCCAGACCCGCTCGTCGTCGAGCGCGGCGAAGAGGCCGGGCGCGTCGTCGGGGGTGGTGACGTCGAGACGGACGACGGAGCCGACCAGTGGCTCCCCTGACGGTGGGCGAACGCCTGATGGGGACACGCGGGCAGATTAGACTCGTGCGTTCGCACGTTGGCGTGCGACCCCGTTGACCACACCACGAGCCGACAGGCGGAGAACGTGACCGTGCCGGACCAGTCGAACCACCAGCCGAAGCAGCCCTCGGCGGAGGTCGCCCACGAGATCGCGGTCGAGCAGGCGCACGTCGACCGTGTCTACGCCGAGCTGGGCAAGGCGGCCGAGCGCGCCTCGCTGGTCGAGGCCGAGGGCCTGGCGCGCGGCCGCACCGACCGCACCGGTGACGTGCGCGAGGAGGAGCTGACCGGCCTGTTCGAGCGGGACGCGCTGGTCTTCAACGCCGCCCGCCGCCGGACCACGCTCGACACGCAGTACGAAGGCCTGGTCTTCGGCCGGCTCGATCTGCTGCACGAGACCCGCACCGGCGCGGAGGACCACGAGGTCCGCTACGTCGGGCGCCTCGGGGTCCGCGACGACGACTACGAGCCGCTGGTCATCGACTGGCGCGCCCCGGCCGCGGCGCCGTTCTACCGCTCCACCCCGGTCGACCCGATGGGCGTGCTGCGCCGGCGGGTGCTGCGCTGCAAGGGCGCCGACGTCATCGGGGTCGAGGACGACCTCATGGTCCCCGAGGCCCCCGAGGGCATGGTCGTCGTCGGTGACGGTGCCCTCATGGCCGCGCTGACCCGCAGCCGCGGCGCGCAGATGCGCGACATCGTGGCCACCATCCAGCGCCACCAGGACGAGGCGATCCGCGCCTCGGCCCGCGGCATCACCGAGATCACCGGCGGCCCGGGCACCGGCAAGACGGTGGTGGCCCTGCACCGCGCCGCCTACCTGCTCTACTCCGACCGCCGACGGTTCGAGAGCGGCGGCATCCTCGTGGCCGGCCCCTCTGCCGCATACACGGCATACATCGAGCGGGTCCTGCCCTCCCTCGGTGAGGAGACCGTGACGTTGCGCTCCCTCGGCGACGTCGTGGACGGGGTCACCACCGAGCGGCTCGACTCCAACGAGGCGGCCGCGATCAAGGGGTCGCTCCGGATCCGCCAGGTGCTCTCCCGCGCCGCGCGCGACCTCACCCCGGATGCGCCGACCCAGTTCCGGGCGTTCATCGGCGGCCGGCCGATCCGGCTCGACGCGCCCGTCCTCAACCGGGTCCGCAGCCAGGTGCTGCGCCACCACCAGCGCAACCTCGCCTGGGAGGCCGCCGAGCAGGCGCTCGCCGAGGCGGCGTGGGCCAGCGACCGGCACGGCGAGAAGTCCGACTTCCTCGACCGGTTCACCGACCACCTCGAGGTCGACGCGTTCATGCAGAAGTGGTGGCGTCCGGTCGACCCGCGGGAGGTGCTGCTCTGGCTCGCCGATCGCGAGCGTGCCCAGCGCTACGCCCAGGGGCTGCTGTCCCCGGCCGAGGTCGACGTGCTCGTCGACTCGATGCAGGTGGCCCTGGAGACCGGTCAGTGGTCGGTCGCCGACGTCGCGCTCATCGACGACCTCGCCTCGCGACTCGGCGCGATGAAGGAGGCGCCGCGCGAGGAGCGCGGGTTCTACGAGATCGAGGAGCTCGACGACCTGTCGCAGTACGGCGTGGCGGAGGTGCAGTCCCAGCGGCTGACCCCGTCGGGCACGCCGCGCCAGTCCGAGGTCGCGCCGCACTCGATGCACGAACGCCTGATGTACGGCCGGATCGGGCGGCCGGAGGAGTACGCCCACGTCCTCGTCGACGAAGCCCAGGACCTCTCGCCGATGCAGTGGCGGATGCTCGGGCGCCGGGGCCGGTGGGCCTCGTGGACCGTCGTCGGCGACGCAGCACAGAGCTCGTGGCCGGACGGCGCGGAGTCGCTGCGCGCCCGGGATGAGGCGTTCGGCACCCAGCAGCGCCGGACGTTCCACATGGACACCAACTACCGCAACGCGCGGGAGATCTTCGACTATGCCGCGGTCGTGGTGCGCCGCGAGGTGCCCGACGCCGACATCCCGCGGGCGGTGCGCGAGACCGGGGTCCAGCCCCGCGAGGTCCGTGTGCCCGTGGCCGAGCTGGAGCACCGGCTGGTCGACGCCGTGGAGGACCTGCTCGGCGAGGTCGAGGGCTCGATCGCGGTCATCACGCCGCGCGCCTGGGAGGACCTTGCCGCCCCGCTCGGCAAGCATGCCTCGGAGCGCGTGTACGTCGTCGACCCGATGTCCACCAAGGGCCTCGAGTACGACGCGACGGTGATCCTCGACCCCGCGGAGATCACCCGCGAGTCGCCCGGAGGCGTCCGGGTCCTCTACGTGGCGCTCACCCGCGCCGCACACCGGATGACCGTCCTGGAGCCGATCGGCTGAGCCGCCGGGGCCCGGACGGCCGAGCCGCCGGGGGCTGGCCGGCTGACCGAACGGTGGGCTGGGATCGGCTCTCCAGCCGATGCATGAGCGCCGCCTCCGGCGAAGGGGTGTGCGACACCCCCGAGCCCTCACCCGCGGGGACGACGTAGGTCGCCCTACGTCCTGCCTACGCTCGGCCTACGGCATTCTCCGTGCCGTCCGACCGAGGAGTCAGCCATGCTCCGCACCCCACGCCGGCTTCGGGCGCCGCGTCGATCCGCGGACCCCGGACCAGAGCACGTCCTGCACCGGGAAGGCATCCCGCCGACGCCTCCCCCATCCACCGACAGGCAGGCTGCCGACGCGCAGCCGGCGGTCGATCCGACTGCGCCAGCACGGGTCCCTGTCGCCGACCCCCACGCCGGCACGCCCGAGCTGGTGGTCTCCCGGCGACGCGGGTGCGTCGTCCTGACCGCCACCGACGGCACCGAGGTCGGGGTGATCCAGGGCGACTACGTGATCGGCTTCACCGCCCGCTACCTGGGCCGGGCCCGGTTCATCAAGGACCTCGACGAGGCCAAGGACGAGATCACCCTGGCCTGGCTGGAGCAGCGGGGCCACGCGGAGGCCCAGCCCCAGGCCGGCTGAGCCACGCCGCCGGACCGGCCTCAGGTCACCTGGCCCAGCCACGGCTCCCACACCGCCGGGACGAACGGCGCCTGCTCGGCGCGGACCGCGGCCAGGACCGCGTCCCGCGAGGCCTCGGCCATCCGCACGACCTCGCGCGGGTAGCCGAACCGCACCCGGTGCTCGGCGAACTCGTCCTCGTCGTCGACGTAGACCCGGGCGTCGCGCGTGCGCACCACGTCGAGGTCGAGGTCGACCATCGTCACCTCGTCGCCGGAGGCCGACCAGACCGCAGGGGTCGCCATGTCGACGTAGACCCGCGTGTCATGCCGGTGCCCCTCCCCGTAGAACCTCGCCACCCAGGCCCGCCCGGGAGGGACCAGCATGACCAGGGGCCCGGTCGCCTCGTAGGCCACCACCTCGGGACGGGTGAACACCGTGCCGGCGGGACCGCCCAACCACACGCCGTGGTCGTCGATGCCGAGCCGCCGCAAGGGCGCCAGCCAGTGCTCACGACCATCCCACTTGGTGAACCTCAGCAGGACCTCGTCCACCACGACGCCTCGCCGGGTCAGCCGAGCAGCGAGTGCCGCTCGATCGTGGCCTCGCGGCCGGGGCCCACGCCGACCGTGGAGATCCGGGCGCCGATGAGCTCCTCGAGCCGCTCGATGTAGCGCTGGGCGTTGACCGGCAGGTCCTCGAACGTGCGGCAGCCGGAGATGTCCTCGCTCCAGCCGGGCAGCTCCTCGTAGACCGGGACCGCGTGGTGGAAGTCGCTCTGGCTGACCGGCATCTCGTCGTGGCGGACGCCGTTGACGTCGTAGGCCACGCACACGGGGATGGTCTCCAGGCCGGTCAGCACGTCGAGCTTGGTGACGACGAAGTCGGTGACCCCGTTGACCCGGGTGGCGTAGCGGCCGACGACCGCGTCGACCCAGCCGCACCGGCGCGGGCGGCCGGTCGTGGTGCCGAACTCGGCGCCGACGTCACGCAGCCGGTCGCCCATCTCGTCGTGCAGCTCGGTCGGGAACGGACCCTCGCCGACACGGGTGGAGTAGGCCTTGAGGATGGCGATGACCCGGTCGATGCGGGTCGGCGGCACCCCGGACCCGGTGCAGGCGCCGGCGGAGGTCGCGTTGGAGGACGTCACGAACGGGTAGGTGCCGTGGTCGACGTCGAGCAGCGTCGCCTGGCCCGCCTCGAAGAGGACCGTCTTGCCCTCGTCGAGGGCGTTGGACAGCAGCAGCCCGGTGTCGGCGACCATGGGACGCAGCCGCTCGGCATACGTGAGGAGCTCCTCGACCACCTCGTCGACCTCGATGGCCCGACGGTTGTAGATCTTCACGAGCACCTGGTTCTTGATGTCCAGGGCGCCCTCGATCTTGGCGCGCAGGATCTTCTCGTCGAACAGGTCCTGCACCCGGATGCCGATGCGCGACATCTTGTCGGCGTAGGTCGGGCCGATGCCGCGGCCGGTCGTGCCGAGGCGGCGGCTGCCCAGGAAGCGCTCCGTCACCTTGTCGAGGACGCGGTTGTACGACGGGATCAGGTGGGCGTTCGCGCTCACGACGAGGCGCGAGGTGTCGACGCCACGGGCGTTGAGGGCGTCGATCTCCTCGAAGAGCACCGACAGGTCGACGACCACGCCGTTGCCGATGACCGGAGTGCAGCCCGGGGTGAGGATGCCGCTGGGCAGCAGGTGCAGGGCGTACTTCTCGCCGTCGATGACGATGGTGTGGCCGGCGTTGTTGCCGCCGTTGAACTTCACGACGTAGTCGACACTGCTGCCGAGCAGGTCCGTCGCCTTGCCCTTGCCTTCATCGCCCCACTGGGCGCCGACCAGCACGATCGCCGGCATGCGGGCCACCTTCCCTACGCATCGCTCACGGCACACCCGCCCGTCCGATGGTGCGGGAATGGCTCAGGCCCCGCCGCAGATGCGCACGGGGCCCGTGCGCCCGAACGATACCGGCTCGGGTCGGCGGAGAACGAACTCACCCGGTCGGGACGCCGGGGCCGACACCGCCGCGGGCGGCCCCGATGAGACCCCGGCGCTGCGCCGCGACGCCGAGCTGGAACCGCGTGTCGGCACCCAGGTCGGCCATCAGGTTGGCCACCCGGCGGCGCACCGTGCGCACGCCCCAGCCGAGGTAGCGCGCGATGGCCTCGTCCTTGAGGCCGCCGGCGAGCAGGGTGAGCAGGCGGCGGTCGGCGTCGGTCTCCACGGAGGCGTCCGGCACGGGGAGCGCCACCGACCAGGCCAGGTCGAACATGGTGGTGAACGCCGAGACCAGCATCTCGTCGCGGATGACGACGAAGTCCGAGGTGGGTTCGTGCCAGCTGGCGACCGCGAGCACCACCTCGTCGCCGAAGACCGCGAACTCGCTCGGCGGGCTGTCGGTCACCCGCTGCTGCTCCCCGACGTCGGACCAGCCGCGCATCCAGCGCTGGCTCGCCGGGTCCTCCAGCGCACTGAGCGGGTAGAGCGCCCGCTGCTCGCGGCCGGCGGCGACCGCCGCCTGGGCGGTCCGGTAGGTGTCGTCGTCCAGCCCCGGCCCGACGTCCACCCGGACGACGGAGGTGCGGATCACGCCGCTGGTGATGCGGATGGTGTGCTCGACCAGGCTCGGCGCCAGCTGCGCCGAGACCTCCTCCCAGGCGGGCCGGCGGGTCGCCGTGCTGTCGGACTGACCGACCCGGTGGTCGGCAGCGAACTGCGCGATCGCGTTGCGCGCCTCGGACAGCTCCCGGCGCCGCGAGTCCAGCCGCGCCTCCTCGCTGTCGATGAGCCGCTCGAGGGCGGCGCGGGGGTGCTCGACGACCACCTGGTGGTCTGTCGTCTCCCGGACGAGGCGGATCGCGATGAGTGACTGCAGCGCGGTGGTGACCTCCTCCAGCGTCCAGCCGAGCTCGGCGGCGTGGGTGGCGACGTCGCTCCTGCTGGAGCGCAGGATCCGGCGGTAGAGGGTCTCCGCCGCCTCGGAGACGCGGAACGGCGCGAGGTACGGACTCATCCCCGACCCCCCGGGACGAGGGTCCCTTCCGTCGAGCGGCGGCGGGCAACCCTGCCAGCGATCGATGTCATGTTTGGCAGGTTACGGCCATTGGCAGGAGAGGGCCATCATCCGGCGCGGAAAGAGTGCATCATCGTGACAGGTCGGGATCGACACGCAGGGGACGCAGGTCACCCGGCCAGAGCAGGATCCCTCTCGCAGGGGCCCTGCAACACCGCAGGGGGCAGTGCCGGGGGTCGGGACTCATCAGGGTCCCGGCCCCCGGCCCTTCTGCGTCCGGTTCACCGCCGGTATGCCGCGCCGCCCGTCCGGGGCCGGCTCACCGCGACCTCAGGCCGTGAGGTTCTCCAGGATGGTCGCGTTGGCCATGCCACCCCCCTCGCACATGGTCTGCAGGCCGTACCGCCCGCCCGTCCGGGCCAGGTGGTGCACGAGGGTGGCCGCCAGGCGGGCCCCCGAGCCGCCCAGCGGGTGACCGAGCGCGATCGCCCCGCCGTTGGGGTTGAGCCGGGTCCGGTCGGCCCCGGTCTCGGCCAGCCACGCCAGCGGCACCGAGGCGAACGCCTCGTTGACCTCGAACGCGTCGATGTCGCCGATGGACAGCCCCGCCTTCGCCAGGGCCTTGGCCGTGGCCGGGATCGGGCCGGTGAGCATGATGACCGGGTCGACCCCGGCCAGGACCGCGGTGTGCACGCGGGCCAGGGGGGTCCAGCCGTTCGCGGCGGCGATCTCGGAGGTGGTCACCAGCATGGCGCCGGCCCCGTCGGAGATCTGCGAGGCGTTGCCGGCCGTGACGGTGCCGTTCTCCTCGAAGGCGGTGCGCAGCCCGCCGAGCACCTCCAGCGTCGTGCCAGGCCGCACGCCCTCGTCGGTGGTGAACGTCGTCGCCGGCTCGCTGCCGTCGAGGAGCACCGAGCCGTCAGCAGCCAGCGGCACCGGCACGATCTCCTCCTCGAACGCGCCCGCCTTCTGGGCCGCCGCGGCCAGCTCGTGCGAGGCCACGCTGTAGGCGTCGACGTCCTCGCGGGACAGGCCCCACTGGCGGGCGATCATCTCGGCGCTGATGCCCTGGTTGAAGGCCACGTTGTCGTAGCGGGCCATGACGCCGGGACCGAACGGCATACCCGGGCCGTTGGCGACGCTGGAGCCCATGGCGACCCGGGTCATCGACTCCACGCCACCGGCGACGGCGACGTCGTACTGCCCGCTGATGACACCGGCGGCGGCGAAGTGCAGGGCCTGCTGGCTGGACCCGCACTGGCGGTCGAGCGTGGTGGCCGGCACGGCCTCTGGCCACCCGGCGGCGAGGACGCCGTTGCGCCCCACATTGAAGCCCTGCTCGCCGACCTGGGAGACGCAGCCCCAGATGACGTCGTCGACCAGCGCGGGGTCGAGGCCGACCCGGTCGGCGAGCCCCCGCAGGGCGATGGCGCTGAGGTCGGCCGGGTGGGCCCCGGCGAGGGCGCCCTTGCGGCGGCCCACGGGGGTCCGCACGGCCTGGACGATGACGGCGTCGCGCATGGGGTGTTCTCTCCTGGTGTCGGGTGGCTGGAGTCGTGGTCCCGCTACAGGCCGAGGTCCTTGGCGATGATCGACTTCATGATCTCGCTGGACCCGCCGTAGATCCGCGAGACGCGGGCATCGGCGTACATCCGGGCGATCGGGTACTCGAGCATGTAGCCGTAGCCGCCGTGCAGCTGCAGGCACGCGTCGACGACCTCGGCCTGCAGCTCGGTCGTGTAGAGCTTGACCCGGGCGGCGTCGGCACCGGTCAGCGTGCCGGCGTCGAGCTCCTCCAGCGCCGCGTCGACGAGCTGACGCCCCGCCTCGACCCGGGCCGACAGCCCGGCGAGGACGAACTTGGTGTTCTGGAACGACGCGATCGGGGTGCCGAACGCCTTGCGCTCGCGCACGTAGTCGCGGGTCAGCTCGATCGCCCGCTCGCAGGTGGCCTGCGCGGACACGGCGATGGACATCCGCTCCTGGGGCAGGTTGGCGGTGAGGTACTCGAAGGCGCGGCCCTCCTCGCCGAGGCGGTTGGCCACCGGCACGCGCACGTCGTCGAAGAACAGCTCGCCGGTGTCCTGGCTCTTCAGGCCGATCTTCTCCAGGTTGCGCCCGCGGGTGAAGCCGGGCATGCCCTCCTCGACCACGAGCAGGGTCAGCCCCGCCCGGCGGTCACCGGGGTCCCGGGAGGTGCGGGCCACCACGACGACGAGGTCGGCCTGGATGCCACCGGTGATGAACGTCTTGGTTCCGTTCAGGACGTAGTCGTCCCCGTCGCGGACGGCGGTGGCGCTGATGCCGGCCAGGTCGGAGCCGGTCCCCGGCTCGGTCATCGCGATCGCGGTGACGAGCTCGCCGGTGGCGAAGCCGGGGAACCAGCGCGCGCGCTGGGATGGCGTGGCGTAGGCCAGGAAGTAGGGCAGCACCACGTTGAGGTGCAGCTGCAGGGCGCCGGTCACCGCGCCGGTGCGGGCGACCTCCTCGGCGAGGGCGACGTTGTAGAGGAAGGACGTCTCCCCCGACCCGCCGAACTCCTCGGGGACCTGCAGGCCGGTCACCCCCAGGGCGCCCAGCTCGGCATACAGGCTCTTGGGCACCAGCCGGGCGTGCTCCCACTCCTGCACGTGGGGCAGGACCTTCTCGGTGAGGAAGGCCCGAAGGCTCTCGCGGAAGGCCCGCTCCTCGGCTGACTCCGGCCGCCTGCGCATGAGCGCTCTCCGTCCCACTGGATTGCCCGGCCCTGCGAGGTTACCCGCCAGTAGCGCGACAGAGACCAGGCGCCGCCGTGTGACGGGTCACGCGGCGGCGCCTGGTCATGCGCAGGGAATCAGAGGCCGAGCGCCTCCGCAGCCTCGGGCGAGGAGTCGCGCAGGAACTGGGCGCAGCGCTGCTCCTCGTCGGTCTCGCCGATCGCGCCGGCGGCCCGGCTCAGGGCGGCCAGCGCGCGAAGGAACCCGCGGTTGGGCTCGTGCGCCCAGGGCACCGGCCCCTGGCCGCGCCAGCCGCCGCGGCGCAGGGCGTCCAGCGCCCGGTGGTAGCCGGTGCGGGCGTAGGCGTAGCCCTCGACGGTGCGGCCGTCGGCGAGCGCCGCCTCGGCCAGGGTGGCCCAGGCCAGGGACGAGGTGGGGTGGGCCGCCGCGACCGCGGCGGGGTCCTCCCCCGCGGCCAGGGGCGCCGCGGCCGGGTCCTCGGGCAGGCGGGTCTCGGGGATGCCGAGCAGGTTCTGGCTCACTTGGCGTGGGTCCCGGCCGAGCGGAGGTTCTCGCAGGCGGTGACCACACGGGCCGCCATACCGGCCTCGGCCTCCTTGCCCCAGGCGCGCGGGTCGTAGGCCTTCTTGTTGCCGACCTCGCCGTCGACCTTGAGCACGCCGTCGTAGTTCGTGAACATGAAGCCGGCGACGGGGCGGGTGAAGGCGTACTGCGTGTCGGTGTCGACGTTCATCTTCACCACGCCGTAGTCGACGGCGGCGGAGATCTCCTCCGGCAGCGAGCCAGACCCGCCGTGGAAGACCAGGTCGAACGGCTTGGCGTCCGCGGCCAGGCCGCGGGACTTGACGACCGCCTCCTGGGCCTGCTTGAGGATCTCCGGGCGCAGCTTGACGTTGCCCGGCTTGTAGACCCCGTGCACGTTGCCGAAGGTGAGCGCCGTCATGTAGCGACCGTTCTCACCGGCGCCGAGCGCCTCGACGGTGGCCAGCGCGTCCTCGGGCGTGGTGTAGAGCTTCTCGTCGATCGCGCCGACGATGCCGTCCTCCTCGCCGCCGACGACACCGATCTCGACCTCAAGGATGATCTTGGCGGCCGCGGTGAGGGCGAGCAGCTCCTCGGCGATCCGGAGGTTCTCCTCGAGCGGCACGGCCGACCCGTCCCACATGTGGGACTGGAAGAGCGGCGCCTCGCCGCGGGCGACACGCTCGACGGAGAGGTCGAGGAGCGGACGTACGAAGCCGTCGAGCTTGTCCTT
>NZ_JBTCWL010000048.1:0-31265 GCF_054325275.1 Oryzihumus sp. | reverse complement strand
TACGACACCGAGCTGTTCGGGCACTGGTGGCACGAGGGGCCGGCGTTCCTGGGGCAGGCGGTCCGGGCGCTGCGCGCCGGGTTGGCCGACTCGCGGTGGCGGCTGGGCAGTCCAGGGCGCGGGATCTGGAGCCCGGAGTGCGGCTGGACCCCGGGACTGGCACCGACGTTCGCGGCGGCCGGCGTGGGGCACTTCCTCGTCGACGAGCAGACCGTGCGCGACAGTGGCGGGCACCCGCACGCCGGGTGGCGGGTCGGCGGCACCGACGTGGTCGCGGTCGCCCGGGACCTGCCGACAACGAACCTCATCTGGTCCTCCCGCGACGGCTACCCGGCCGGCGCGGCATACCGCGACTTCCACGCCCGCGAGCGGTTCACCGGGGCCAGGCTCTGGGCCGTCACCGGCGGGGACGTGCCGCCGGCGGGCAAGGCGCCCTACGACCCGGCCAGCGCCGCGGCGCAGGTGCGGGCGGACGTGACGCACTTCGTCGACGCCGTGGTCGCCCGGCTGCGGGCCGTGCACGCCGAGCAGGGCTCGCCCGGCCTGGTCGTGGCGGCCTACGACACCGAGCTGTTCGGGCACTGGTGGCACGAGGGGCCGGCGTTCCTGGGGCAGGCGGTCCGGGCGCTGCGCGCCGCCGGGGTGGACGTCACGACCGTGGAGAAGGCCCTGGCCGCGGGCCACGTCGCCGGCGAACTGGACCTGGGCCCCGGGTCGTGGGGCTCGGGCAAGGACTTCTCGGTCTGGGACGGGCAGACCGTCGCCCCGATCGCGCACGAGAACCACTGGGTCCAGCGCCGCTGGCTGGACCTCATGGCGCGGGAGACCCCCGAGCGGCTGCGGCTGCGCCGGCCCGACCTCGACCAGCTGCTGCGCACCATGCTCAACGCGCTCAGCAGCGACTGGGCGTTCATGGTGACCCGCGAGCAGGCGGTCGACTACGCCTGGCGGCGCGCCGAGGAGCACCGGGTCGCCTTCCACCGCCTGGCCCAGCTCATCGACGACGGCGACACCGACGGCGCGCTGGCCGAGGCGGCCCGGCAGGCCGCGACGGACGACACCTTCCCATGGCTGGACGCCCGCACGGCCGGCCTGCCAACCGGCCCCCACTGACCTTCCCGGGAAGGGGCCGGCAGCGCGCTGCGTCGCTACGCTCGAGGACGTGAGGACCGCGGCCGACGTGCTCGGCGAGATGTTCCACCCCCGGGAGCACCCGGGAGGGCGGCGGCACGTCGAGCTCCACCCCGACGAGGGCGTCGCCTACGTCGACTACGACGACCCCGAGGCCCTCTACGAGGTCCGCGTGAGGCAGGTCCCGAAACGGCTGCTGGCAGTGCGGCCTGGGGTGATCGGCGAGGTCGCCGGCATCGGGGTGCTCCTGGCCGGGGTGACCCTGGCCCACGACGTCAGCGTCACCGTCGAGGCAGCCCCGGGCGCTGCCCGCGAGCAGGTACTCGAGGAGTTCCACGCGGCATACCGGCGCTGGGAGCACGGTGTCGCCGACCAGGGTGCGTCCGAGGACCGCCCGCCGCCCGCCTGGCCGGGTGAGCGCCTGTTCGGCCACATCCGGGTCAGCGACGACGTCGACACCGAATACCGCTTCAACCGTGGCGAGTGTGGCGGCCACGGCACTGAGTGGCGGTGCATCCACACCTTCCTGCCGCTGCCCCCTCCCCAGGCCACGCACCTCGAGGTGGAGCTCACCGAGCACGGCGACGTGGTCGGGCGGGTCACCGTCCCGCTCGGGGACGCGGCGGGCTGACCGCCGCCCCTCAGCGGGTCTTGATGACCTTGCCGGGGACGCCGCCGACGACGGAGCGCGGCGGGTAGACCCCGCGGGCGACGGCGTTGGCGGCGACGACCGACCCCGCTCCGATGTCGGCGCCGCGCAGCACGGTGACCTTGGTGCCGATCCACACGTCGTCACCGATCCGCACCGGGCTCTTGATGATGCCCTGGTCCTTGATCGGGACGGTGAGGTCCTCGGTGCGGTGGTCGAAGTCGCAGACGTAGACGTCGTCACCGAGCAGGCACGCCTGGCCGATGCTGATGTCCAGGTAGGTGTTGATCGTGTTGCGGATGCCGATCACCGACTTGGCGCCGATGCGCAGCGTGCCCTCGTGCGCCCGGATGCGGGCGCCCTCACCGAAGTGAACGTAGGGCCCGATGACCATGCGGCCGTAGCCGGTGCGCACCTCGAAGCGCACGTTGCGGGCGATGAACACCGGTCCCTCGAAGCGCAGGCCCGGGTTCGCCAGGCGAGCCCGGGCCATGCGCAGGTAGCCCAGCAGGTTGTGCCGGCCCCAGGCCCGGTGGGCGAGCACCCACCGCACCGAGCGCAGGAAGCGACCCACCTCAGCCGGGCTTCACGCCGGTGATGCCGACGTTGTAGAACAGCCGCTCCGGCAGGACCCGGGAGAGCACCCGGTCGACGGCGGACAGCCGCTTCCACGAGCCGTAGGCGAACATCGCCCAGTTCCAGCCCAGCGCGCCGGGCTTGACCGCGGCCTCGAAGGTGCGCACCGGCCAGCCCAGCAGGGCCGCGGTCAGCTCCTCGGTGGTGGTGGACACGTCCACGGCCCCGGCCCGCAGCGCCATCCGCGCCAGCTCGTCGGGGTCGAAGGTGTGCAGGTCGACCACGGCCTCGAGGGCGGCGGCGCGGGAGGACTCGTCCAGAGCCTCCCGGTCCTTGGCCCACTTCTCGCGCAGCGGCGGCAGCTGGGTCAGCGCGGTCGTCGCCTTCCACGTCACGCGACCCAGGTGCCGGGCGTACCAGTCGCCGATGCGGGTCGGCTCGCCGGCGATGACGAAGCGGCCACCTGGCTTGAGCACCCGCAGCATCTCCCGGAACGCCTGCTCGACGTCGGGGATGTGGTGGATGACGGCGTGACCCACCACGACGTCGAACGTGTCGTCGTCGTAGGGGATGCCCTCGGCGTCGGCCACCCGGCCCTCGACGGTGAAGCCGAGCTGGGTCGCGTTGGCCTTGGCGGCTTCGACCATGCCCGGGGACAGGTCGGTCACGTGGACCTCGTCGAGGACCCCGGCCTGCTTGAGGTTGAGGGAGAAGAAGCCGGTGCCGGCGCCGAGCTCCAGGGCCCGCCCGTAGGGCCAGCCCTGGTCACCCGCGATCGCCACGAACCGGTCACGGGCGTAGTCGATGCAGCGCTCGTCGAAGGAGATCGACCACTTGTCGTCGTAGGTCTGCGCCTCCCAGTCGTGGTAGAGCACCTGGGCCAGCTTGTTGTCCTCGTAGGCGCGGGCCACCTCCTCGGCGGAGGCGGCGGTCTGCACCGGGGAACCGTTGTCGCTCAACGCCTACCGACCTTCGAACTTCGCCTTGCCCGGACCCTGCTCGACGAACGAGGTCATGCCGATCTCACGGTCCTTGGTGGCGAACAGCCCGGCGAACTGCATCCGCTCGATCTCCAGGCCGGTCTCGAGGTCGACCTCGAGGCCACGGTCGACGGCTTCCTTGGCCGCGCGGATCGCGTAGGCGGGGCCACCGACATAGGGCTCCACCCGGCGGCGGGCCGCGGCGTAGACCTCGGCAGCGTCGACGACCTCGTCGACCAGGCCGATCCGCAGCGCCTCGTCGGCCGGCACGAACCGGCCGGAGAAGATGATCTCCTTGGCGCGGGCGGGCCCGACCAGGCGTGCCAGGCGCTGGGTGCCACCGGCGCCGGGGATGACGCCCAGCAGCACCTCGGGCTGGCCGAGCTTGGCGTTCTCGCCGGCGACGCGGAAGTCGCAGGCCAGGGCCAGCTCGCAGCCACCGCCGAGCGCGTAGCCGGTGATCGCGGCGACGGTCGGCTTGGGGATGCGCGCGATCGCGGTGAACGCCGACTGCAGCGCGGCGGAGCGGTCGACCATGTCGGTGTAGGACATGGTCTGCATCTCCTTGATGTCGGCGCCGGCGGCGAAGACCTTCTCGCCGCCGTAGACGACCACCGCGGAGACGTCGCGACGTGAGCCGGCCTCGGCGGCCAGCTCGCGCAGCTCCTCCTGCACCTGCACGTTCAGCGCGTTCATCGGCGGGCGGTCCAGGCGGATCGTGCCGATACCGGCTTCGACCTCGAGGCGGACGAGCTCGGTCACGCCTCTCCCCCCGGCTCGCCGCCGCCGGTCAGGGACTCGTGCCACATCTGCACCGCGGAGAGCACCAGCTGGATGGTGACCTGGAGCAGCACGCTGATGTCGCTGCCGGGGCCGACCACGTGCTCGCCGGTGACGACGAGGGTGCCGTTGGCCAGGCCGGCCTTGACCACGTTGAGGCGCAGGGTCAGGTCGTTGCAGGCGCGCAGCTGGGCCAGCTCGTCCTGCGGGATGTCCTCGCCGATCTGCCACTGCCCGAACACGCGCATGATGGTGAAGTCACCCTCCATGCAGCGCACGAACATGGTCTGGCCGTTGACCTTGAACGCGACGTCGCCGTCGTCGTCGATGTCGGGCTCCAGCCCGGCATCGAGCAGCACGTCCAGGACCCGGCCGCGCAGCGGGTGCTCGTCCGGCGGAGGGGCAAAGTTCGGCAACGACGTGGGATCAGTCATGTGTCCCACCGTAGTCAGTGCCTACGCTGATCTCCATGTGCCCCACACCACGCCGTTCCGTGGAGCTGCCCCCGCCGCTCGGGGCCACGGTGCGCCCCGACGGGGTGGAGTTCAGCGTCTACGCCGGGCACGCCGACGGCCTCGAGATCTGCCTGTTCGACGCCGAGGACAGCACCGGTGAGAGCGAGCGCCGGGTCCGGCTGACCGACCGCGCCCACGGCACCTGGTTCGGCTTCGTGCCCGGCATCGGGCCCGGCCAGCGGTATGCCGTGCGCGCGCACGGCCCCTGGCGCCCCGCCGAGGGCCTGCGCCACAACCCCGACAAGCTGCTGGTCGACCCCTACGCCCGGGCCCTGGACGGGCAGGTGACGTGGCGCCCGGAGGTTTTCGGCCACGTCGTCGACGAGCACCTGCACGGCGAGCCGGACGTGCGCGACACCCGCGACAGCGCGGCATACGTGCCCAAGGGGGTCGTCGTGGACGACACCTTCGACTGGGGCGACGACGCACCCCCGCTGGTGCCGTGGAGCCGGACCGTGCTCTACGAGACCCACGTGCGCAACCTGACCCGGCGCCACCCGGGCGTGCCCGAGCACCTGCGCGGCACCTACGCCGGCATGGCCCACCCGGCCACGATCGAGCACCTGACCGACCTGGGCGTGACCAGCGTCGAGCTGCTGCCGGTGCACGCGTTCACCAGCGAGCCGGCCCTGGTGCAGCGCGGCCTGGTCAACCACTGGGGCTACAACACGCTCGGCTTCTTCGCCCCGCACGCCGCCTACGCCGCGGCCGCCGACCCGCAGGGCGTGCTCGACGAGTTCAAGGGCATGGTCAAGCTGCTGCACGCCGCGGGGCTGGAGGTGATCCTCGACGTGGTCTACAACCACACCTGCGAGCAGGGCCGCGACGGCGCGACGCTCTCGCTGCGCGGGCTGGACAACCGGGCCTACTACCGCCTGGACGAGCGGGGGCGCGACATCGACGTCACCGGCTGCGGCAACACCGTGGACCTGCGCCACCCGATGGCGGTGCGGCTGGTGCTGGACTCGCTGCGCTACTGGGCGCAGGAGTGCCACGTCGACGGCTTCCGCTTCGACCTCGCGGTTGCGCTGGGGCGCGGCCGCGACGACGCCTTCGACCCCGACCACCCCTTCCTCGTGGCGCTTCGCACCGACCCGGTCCTGTCCCGGGTCAAGCTCGTCGCCGAGCCGTGGGACGTCGGTATCCACGGGTGGCGCACGGGGCAGTTCCCCCCGCCGTTCGTGGAGTGGAACGACCGCTTCCGCGACACCGTGCGCACGTTCTGGCTGCCCGACACCGCCCGCTCCGAGCACGGCCAGCCGGGCCACGGGGTGCGCGAGCTGGCCACCCGCCTGGCCGGGTCGCAGGACCTCTTCGGGGCCCGCGACCGCGGGCCCGTGGCGTCGGTGAACTTCGTCGCGGCGCACGACGGCTTCACGCTGGCCGACACCACGGCATACGCGCACAAGCACAACGGGGCCAACGGCGAGGACAACCGTGACGGCCACGACGACAACCGCTCGTGGAACCACGGCGCGGAGGGCCCGACCGCCGACCCGGGCATCCTCGCGGCCCGGCAGCGGTCGGTGCGCAACATGCTGGCGACCACGCTGCTGGCCACCGGGGTGCCGATGCTCAACGCCGGCGACGAGATCGGCCGCACGCAGCGGGGCAACAACAACGCCTACTGCCAGGACAACGACCTGAGCTGGTTCGACTGGGACCTGCAGCCGTGGCAGCGGGACCTGCTGGAGACCACGCAGTTCCTCGTGCACCTGCGGGCCTCGCAGCCGGTGCTGCGGCAGCGCTCGTTCTTCACCGGCCGGCCCGCGCACGCCGACGGGACCGCCGACCTGGAGTGGTACGCCGCGGACGGCGTGCGGATGCACCACGCCGTGTGGGAGGACCCGCACGTGCGCACCCTGACGATGTTCCTCGACGGGTCCGAGCTGGAGTCGGACTCCTTCCTCGTCGTCCTCCACGGCGACGTGGCGCCCGCGGAGGTGGTACTGCCCGGGCACAGCGGCGTCGCGGCGTACGAGCTGCTCTGGGACAGCTCGTGGGAGACGCCCTACCCCGGCAGCAAGGTCGAGCCGGGCCCGGTGGAGGTGGCCTCCTCCAGCGTGCAGATCTACGCCGTCCGGGCCTGATACCTGGGCGCCCCCCTTCTACGCCGAGAGGGACGTGGGCGGGGTGACCCCGGGGCCTCTGGGAGGCCCCGGGGTCGGATGCGCGGGTCAGGCGTTGGCGACCAGGCCCAGCTCGGTCGGGGACGCCATGTGCGGGTGCTTGGGCAGCACGCGCACGGTGTAGCCGAACGCGCCGGTGCGGCTCAGCACCAGGTCGCCTTCGAAACGGTGCCGGCCGGCCTCGTAGGACTCGGCGTAGGCCAGCGGCGCGGTCTCGATGTCGCGCAGCTCGTCGGACTCGGACGTGCGGCCGTGCACGACCTGCACCTCGACCTCGGAGGGGTCGAGGCCGTCGAGGCTGACGAACGCGCGCACGTGCAGCTTGTCGCCGACCTGCGGGGAGTCCGAGACGCCCGAGGACTCGACGTGGTCGACGCGCACGCCGCCCCAGGAGGAGCGCACGCGGGCCTTGTACGCCGACAGGTCGCGGGCACCGTCGAAGGCCGGCCCGTTGAGCGCCCAGCCGGCCCGGGCCGCGGGGCCGTAGAGCTTCTCGGTGTAGTCGCGCACCATGCGGCTGGCGAGCACCTTCGGGCCGAGCGTCGAGAGCGTGTGCTTCATCATCGACAGCCAGCGCTGGGGCACGCCGTCGGCGTCGCGGTCGTAGAACCGCGGCGCGACCGAGCCCTCGATGAGGTCGTAGAGCGCGGCGGCCTCGAGGTCGTCACGACGCTCCGGGTCCTCCACGCCGTCGGCGGTCGGGATGGCCCAGCCGTTCTCGCCGTCGTACCACTCGTCCCACCAGCCGTCGAGGATCGACAGGTTCAGGCCGCCGTTGAGCGCGGCCTTCATGCCAGACGTGCCGCACGCCTCGAACGGGCGCAGCGGGTTGTTCAGCCAGACGTCGCAGCCCGGGTAGAGGTACTGCGCCATGGCGATGTCGTAGTTGGGCAGGAAGACGATGCGGTGCCGGACCTCGGGGTCGTCGGCGAAGCGCACCATCTGCTGGATGAGCTTCTTGCCCGTCTCGTCGGCCGGGTGGCTCTTGCCCGCGATGACGAGCTGGATCGGGCGCTCGGGGTCCAGCAGCAGCTTCTTCAGGCGCGCGGGGTCGCGCAGCATGAGGGTGAGCCGCTTGTAGGTCGGCACCCGGCGGGCGAAGCCGATGGTCAGCACGTCGGGGTCGAGGACGTCCTCGACCCAGCCGAGCTCGGCGGGGCTGGCGCCGCGCTTGAGCCAGGAGGAGCGGGTGCGACGGCGGGCCTCGACGACCAGCTGCTCGCGCATCTCGCGCTTGGTGGCCCAGATGTCGTCGCCGGGCACGTGGGCGATCCCGTCCCAGGCGTTGTCGCGGGAGACCTCGGTGGTGCCCAGGTGCCGGGCGGCCAGGTCGTAGACCCGACGGTCCACCCAGGTCGGGGCGTGCACGCCGTTGGTGATGCTGGTGATCGGCACCTCGGTGTCGTCGAAGCCCGGCCACAGCCCGTCGAACATGTGGCGGCTCACGACGCCGTGCAGCTGGGAGACGCCGTTGGCGCGCTGGGCCAGGCGCAGGCCCATGACGGCCATGTTGAAGATGCCCGCCTGGCCGCCCGGGTAGTCCTCGGCGCCGAGCGACAGGAGCCGCTCCACCGGGACACCGGCGAAGGCGTTGTCCCCGCCGAAGTACAGCTCGATCTGGTCGGCGCCGAAGCGGTCGATACCGGCCGGGACCGGGGTGTGCGTGGTGAACACCGTGGAGGCGCGGACCGCCTCGAGCGCGGCGTCGAAGTCCATGCCCTGGTCGGCGGCGAGCTCGCGGATGCGCTCCACCCCGAGGAAGCCCGCGTGGCCCTCATTGGTGTGGTAGACGTCCGGCGCGGGCGCCCCGGTCAGGCGCGACCACAGGCGCAGGGCCCGCACGCCGCCGATGCCGAGCAGCATCTCCTGCTGGAGGCGCTGCTCGCCGCCACCGCCGTAGAGGCGGTCGGTGATGCCGCGCGCGGCGTCGTCGTTGTCCTGCACGTCGGAGTCGAGCAGCAGCAGCGGCACCCGGCCGACCTGCGCCTTCCAGACATGGGCGGCCAGCGTCCGGCCACCGGGCAGGTCGATGGTGATGACGCAGGGGGTGCCGTCGGCCTCGCGCAGCAGCGACAGCGGCAGGCCGTCGGGGTCGAGGACGGGGTAGGTCTCCTGCTGCCAGCCGTCGAGGTTGAGCGACTGCTTGAAGTAACCGGTCTTGTAGAACAGGCCGACGCCGACGATCGGGACGCCGAGGTCGGAGGCGGACTTGAGGTGGTCACCGGCGAGGATGCCCAGGCCGCCGGAGTACTGCGGCAGCACCTCGGTGATGCCGAACTCCGGGCTGAAGTAGGCGATGGCGCGGGGGGCGCCGCCCTCGACGGAGGCGGCCCAGTCCTGGTACCAGCGCGGCTCGGTGACGTAGCGGCCCAGGTCCGCGGCGGCGGCGTCGACCCTGGCCACGAAGGCCTCGTCGGCGGCGAGCGCCTCGAGCTCGTCGGCCGACAGGGCCGACAGGAGTCGCACCGGGTCCTTGCGGACCTTGGCCCAGCGGGCCGGGTCGATCTCGGAGAAGAGGTCCCGGGTGGTCGGGTGCCAGGACCAGCGCAGGTTGCTGGCCAGGTCACCGAGGGCGGCGATGCGCTCGGGGAGGACGGTGCGGACACTGAAGCGACGGATGGCCTTCACGGTCGGCAAGGGTAAGCGCAGGTCTGCCGGTTTGTCAGTTTCTTGCAACGCTTGCACATTTCTTGCAACATGCCCCGCCCCTGCGGCCATCGGTGACGACCCAGCAAGCCGACCGCGCACCCCCATCCACCGTCCGGGCAACGGATGCGCGCCGCGGTGAAACGAGTAGCGTCGTGCCCGTGACAGCGAGCCCCTTGCCCACTGCCCAGCGCCCGGTCGGGCGCATCCCTGTCCTCGAGGTCGCTCCCGCGGTCGACTGCGGGGCCAGACCCGCGAAGTCCGTCGTGGGTGAGGAGTTCGAGGTCACCGCGACCGTGTTCCGCGAGGGCCACGACGCGGTCAACGCCACGTGCGTGCTGACCGCCCCGGACGGCACCGAGCAGCTGCTGCCGATGCGGCTGGTCTCGGCCGGGCTCGACCACTGGGCCGTGACCGTCAAGGCGGACACCCCCGGCAACTGGACCTACCGGGTCGAGGGCTGGTCCGACCCCTACCGCACCTGGGAGCACGACGCCTCGATCAAGGTGGCCGCCGACGTCGACACCGAGCTGATGCTCGAGGAGGGCGCCCGGGTCCTCGAGCGCTCCCTGGCCGAAGTCAAGCGCGACAAGGCCCACGCCAGGATCCTCAAGGACGCCGTCAAGGCGTTGCGCGACAGCACCCGCCCGCCGGCCGCCAGGATCGCCGCCGGGACCTCCCCCGAGGTCGAGCGCGAGATGGCGGCCCGCCCGCTGCGCGACTACGTCAGCCCCAGCGCCGAGCACCCGTGGCTCGTCGAGCGCGAGCGCGCGCTGTATGGCGCGTGGTACGAGATCTTCCCCCGCTCCGAGGGTGCCAGGCGCGACGAGAAGACCGGGCTGTGGACCTCCGGCACGTTCCGCACCGCGGAGAAGCGGCTGCCGGCGATCGCCGACATGGGCTTCGACGTGGTCTACCTGACCCCCGTCCACCCGATCGGCGCGGTCAACCGCAAGGGGCACAACAACACCCTGGGCGCCGGCCCGCACGACCCCGGCTCCCCCTACGCCATCGGCTCGGTCGAGGGCGGCCACGACGCCATCCACCCCGACCTCGGCGACTTCGACGACTTCGACCACTTCGTCGCCGCGGCCGAGCGCCTCGGCCTGGAGGTCGCGCTCGACATCGCCCTCCAGTGCGCCCCCGATCACCCCTGGGTCGACAAGCACCCCGAGTGGTTCACCACCCGTGCCGACGGCACCATCGCCTACGCCGAGAACCCGCCGAAGAAGTACCAGGACATCTACCCCCTGAACTTCGACAACGACCCGGCCGGCATCTACGCCGAGGTCCGGCGCGTCATCCAGGTGTGGATCGACCACGGCGTGAAGATCTTCCGGGTCGACAACCCGCACACCAAGCCGGTGGAGTTCTGGGAGTGGATCATCGCCGATGTGGCCAGGGACCACCCCGAGGTGATCTGGCTGGCCGAGGCGTTCACCAAGCCGGCCATGATGCACACCCTGGCCAAGGTCGGCTTCCAGCAGTCGTACACCTACTACGCGTGGCGCAACACCAAGTGGGAGCTCGAGGAGTACTGCACCGAGCTCGCCGGACCGGCCGCGGCATACATGCGTCCCTCGTTCTGGCCCACGACCCACGACATCCTCACGCCGTTCATGCAGTACGGCGGCCCGACCGCGTGGAAGCTGCGCGCCGCGCTTGCCGCGATGCTCGTGCCGACCTACGGCATCTACGCCGGCTACGAGCTGGTCGAGCACGTCGCCCGCCCCGGCGTCGAGGAGCAGATCGACAACGAGAAGTACGAGTTCAAGGACCGCCGCTGGGCCGACTACGAGGAGGGCGGCCCCAAGGAGGGCCTGTCGCTGGCGCCCTACCTCAAGAGGCTCAACGAGATCCGCCACGCGCACCCCTCGCTGCGCTGGCTGCGCAACCTGCGCTTCCACCACGTCGACGACGCCAACGTGATGTGCTTCTCCAAGCGCCGCAGCGTCGACGGCCGTGACGACGTCGTCATCGTGGTGGCCAACCTCGACCCGCACGCGACCCGGGAGACGTGGGTGCACCTGAACATGCCCGAGCTCGGCATGAGCTGGACGGAGTCCTTCGTGGCCCACGACCTCATCACCGGCAACAGCTGGCACTGGGGCGAGCACAACTACGTCAGACTCGGGCCCGACTCCGAACCGGTGCACGTGATCCACGTGAGGAGGTTCTGATGCAGGGGCTCAACCTGTCCCAGCCGGGCCTCAAGCACGACCCGCAGTGGTTCCGCAAGGCCGTGTTCTACGAGGTCCTCGTGCGGGCCTTCGCCGACTCCAAGGGCTCCGGCGCCGGCGACTTCACCGGCCTGATCCAGCGCCTGGACTACCTGCAGTGGCTCGGCGTCGACTGCCTGTGGCTGCCGCCGTTCTACGCCTCGCCGCTGCGCGACGGCGGCTACGACATCTCCGACTACACCGCGGTGCTGCCCGAGTTCGGCACGCTGCCGGAGTTCACCGAGCTGGTCTCGCAGGCCCACGCCCGCGGCATCCGGATCGTCACCGACCTGGTCATGAACCACACCAGCGACCAGCACCCGTGGTTCCAGGCCTCGCGCTCGGACCCCAAGGGCCCCTACGGCGACTTCTACGTGTGGTCCGACACCGACGACCGGTACGCCGACGCCCGGATCATCTTCGTCGACACCGAGGTCTCGAACTGGACCTTCGACCCGATCCGGCGGCAGTTCTTCTGGCACCGGTTCTTCTCCCACCAGCCGGACCTCAACTTCGAGAACCCCGCCGTGCAGGAGGCGATGTTCGACGTCGTGCGGTTCTGGATGGACCTGGGCATCGACGGCTTCCGCCTCGACGCCGTGCCCTACCTCTTCGAGGAGGAGGGCACGAACTGCGAGAACCTGCCCAGGACGCACGAGTTCCTCGCCCGGCTGCGCAAGATGGTCGACGAGGAGTACCCCGGCCGGGTCCTGCTCGCCGAGGCCAACCAGATGCCGGCCGAGGTCGTGGACTACTTCGGCACCCCGGAGGAGCCGGAGTGCCAGATGTGCTTCCACTTCCCGGTGATGCCGCGGCTGTACTACGCGCTGCGCGAGGAGAAGGCCGCGCCGATCATCGACGTCCTGGCCGACACCCCGCCGATCCCGCCGGGCACCCAGTGGGGCACCTTCCTGCGCAACCACGACGAGCTGACGCTCGAGATGGTCTCGCCGGAGGAGCGCGCCGCGATGTACGGCTGGTACGCCCCGGACCCGCGCATGCGCGCCAACGTCGGCATCCGGCGCCGGCTCGCCCCGCTCCTGGACAACTCCCGCGCCGAGATCGAGCTCATCCACGCCCTCGTGCTGTCCCTGCCGGGGTCGCCGTGCCTCTACTACGGCGACGAGATCGGCATGGGCGACAACATCTGGCTCACCGACCGGGACGCCGTGCGCACCCCGATGCAGTGGACCCCGGACCGCAACGCCGGCTTCTCCAGCGTCGACCCGGGCAAGCTCTACCTGCCGGTCATCTCCAGCCTCGTCTACCACTACAACAACGTGAACGTCGAAGCCCAGATGGCGCACAGCTCCTCGCTGCTGCACTGGGTGCGCGCGATGCTGCAGATCCGCTCGCGCCACCCGGTCTTCGGCCTGGGCACCTTCGAGGTCTGCCCGGCCAGCAACGACGGTGTGCTGGCCTACCTGCGCTCGGTGGAGGCCGACCCCGCCGAGGGCATCGAGGCCGACACCGTGCTGTGCCTGAACAACCTCACCAGCCGCCCGCAGGCCTCGACCATCCGGCTGCCGGAGCGGCTCAAGGGCGGCCAGCTGGTCGACCTGTTCGGGGGCAGTGGCTTCCCGCAGGTCTCCGACGAGGGCACGGTCAGCATCACCATGGGCTCGCGCGACTTCTTCTGGCTGCGCGTGCGACCCGCCACCGGAGGGAACGCCCATGCCTGAGACCCGGGGCCGACGAGGCCGCCGATGACCGACGTCCGGGCCACCCTGACCCCGCCCTTCGCCGAGTTCCTGCCGGCGTGGGTGGCCGAGCAGCGCTGGTACCCGGGCAAGGGGCGCCGCCCTGCCCTGCGCCGGGTCGGCGGCCTGCGGCTGGAGGACCCCGACGGCGAGGTCGGCATCGAGGTCCACCTCGTGGCCGAGGACACCGCAGCCGGCACGTCGATCTACCAGCTGCCGTTCACCTACCGCGCGCAGCCGCTGCCGGGCGGCGAGCACGCGCTGGTCGCGCACACCCGGCACAGCCTGCTCGGCGACCGGTGGGTCTACGACGGGCCGCACGACCCGGCATACGCGGCGGCGCTGCTGCGGCTGGTGCTGGAGGAGGGCACGGTCGACTCCGACTGGGGCGCCGAAGGCGGCACCGCCACCGGGCACCGCCAGCCGGGCACGACGGTCGGGCGGATGGCCGCCTCGCGCGTGCTGCGCGGCGAGCAGTCCAACACCTCGATCGTCTTCGACATGGTCGACGAGCACGGCGTGCCCGCAACACCGGTGATCTGCAAGGTCTTCCGGGCCCTGCAGGACGGCGAGAACCCCGACGTGGTCGTGCAGTCCGCCCTCGCCTCCGCCGGCTCGGACCTGGTGCCCCGTCCGGTGGGTCACCTCTCCGGGGAGTGGCCGGACACCCGCACCACCACCGGTATGGCGCACGGTCACCTCGCCTTCGCGCAGGAGTTCCTGCCGGGCGTCGAGGACGCCTGGCGCGTGGCGCTGGAGGCGGTCGCCGCGGGCGAGGACTTCAGCGACCGGGCCCGGGCGCTCGGCGCCGCCACCGCGCAGGTGCACGCCACCCTGGCGCGCGCCCTGCCGACCCGGGCAGGCGGTGCGGACGACGTCGCCGCCGTGGTCGCGGGCATGCGCGCCCGCCTGGTGGCCGCCACCAACGAGGCCCCCGCCATCGCCGCCTTCGACAAGGACATCGCCCGCCTGTTCACCGCCGCGGCCGAGGCGCAGTGGCCCGTGCTGCAACGGATCCACGGTGACTACCACCTCGGCCAGGTGCTCGACGTGCCCGGCCGGGGGTGGGTCCTGCTCGACTTCGAGGGCGAGCCGCTGCGCCCGCTCGCCGAACGCACCCGGCCCGACCTCGCCCTGCGCGACGTCGCCGGGATGCTCCGCTCCTTCGACTACGTCGCCGGCTCCTGGGAGCAGGCTCACCCGGGGCGCTCGGCGGCGCCGTGGGCGGCCGCCGCCCGCGAGGCGTTCCTCGACGGCTACGCGCAGGCCAGCGGGCGCGACCCGCGCGCCGACGCCGCCCTGCTCGCCGCGCTCGAGGTCGACAAGGCGCTCTACGAGGTCGTCTACGAGGCCCGCAACCGCCCCACCTGGCTCACCATCCCGACGACAGCCATCGCCCGGCTGGTCAACCGACACAAGGAGTGACCCCGACGTGACTGCAACCCCCCCGCTCCACCCGTCCCCCGTCAGCCGCCACGAGCTCGACCAGGTGGCCACCGGGGTGCACCACGACCCCCACACCGTCCTCGGCCCGCACGTGCACCAGGGCTCGGTGACCCTGCGCGTGCTGCGCCCGCTCGCGAGCGCGGTCACCGCGCTCCTGCCGGACCAGGCCCGCGTCCCGCTCACCCACGAGCGCGAGGGCGTCTGGGTGGCGGTGCTGCCGGTGGCCGAGGTGCCCGACTACCGCCTCGAGGTCAACTACGACGACGGGTTCACCCACCGACAGGACGACCCCTACCGCTTCATGCCCACGCTCGGCGAGGTCGACCTGCACCTCATCGGTGAGGGCCGGCACGAGCAGCTGTGGACCGTGCTCGGGGCGCACGTGCGCGAGTACGACGGGCCGATGGGCCATGTGCGCGGCACCTCGTTCGCGGTGTGGGCGCCCAACGCCCGCGCCATCCGGGTCGTCGGCGACTTCAACCAGTGGGACGGCGCCACGCACCCGATGCGCTCGATGGGCGGCAGCGGCGTGTGGGAGCTGTTCATCCCCGACGTCGCCGAGGGCAACCGCTACAAGTTCGAGATCCTCGGCTCCGACGGGCACCGCCGGGTCAAGGCCGACCCGATGGCCCGGGCCACCGAGCGCCCGCCGGCCACCGCCTCCGTCGTCACCTCCTCGGCCTACCAGTGGGGCGACGACGCGTGGATGAAGCAGCGCGCGAGCACCGACCCGCACACCGGCCCGATGAGCGTCTACGAGGTCCACCTCGGCTCCTGGCGGCAGGGCTCGAGCTACCAGGACCTGGCCGAGCACCTCGTCAACTACGTCAAGGACCTCGGCTTCACCCACGTCGAGTTCATGCCGGTCATGGAGCACCCCTACGGCCCGTCCTGGGGCTACCAGGTCACCGGCTACTACGCCCCCACGTCCCGCTTCGGCTCCCCCGACGAGTTCCGCCACCTCGTGGACATGCTGCACCGCAACGGGATCGGCGTGATCCTCGACTGGGTGCCGGCGCACTTCCCCAAGGACGCCTTCGCCCTGGCCCGCTTCGACGGCCAGGCGCTCTACGAGCACCCCGACCCGCGCCGCGGCGACCAGCCGGACTGGGGCACCCACGTGTTCGACTTCGGCCGGCCGCAGGTGCGCAACTTCCTCGTCGCCAACGCCCTCTACTGGCTCGAGGAGTTCCACGTCGACGGCCTGCGGGTGGACGCAGTCGCCTCGATGCTCTACCTCGACTACTCCCGCGAGGAGGGGCAGTGGTCGCCGAACGTCTACGGCGGGCGCGAGCACCTCGAGGCGGTGCAGTTCCTCCAGGAGACCAACGCCACGGCATACAAGCGGGTGCCGGGGGTCGTGACGATCGCCGAGGAGTCCACCTCGTGGCCGGGAGTGAGCCGGCCGACCCACCTCGGCGGCCTGGGCTTCGGGCTGAAGTGGAACATGGGCTGGATGCACGACTCGCTGGAGTACATGCACCACGAGCCGGTGCACCGCCAGTACCACCACCACCAGATGACGTTCTCGCTGATGTACGCCTGGAGCGAGAACTTCGTGCTGCCGATCAGCCACGACGAGGTCGTCTACGGCAAGGGCTCGCTGCTGCGCAAGATGCCCGGCGACCGGTGGCAGCAGCTGGCCAACCTGCGCGCCTACCTGGCGACCATGTGGTCCCACCCGGGCAAGCAGCTGGTCTTCATGGGCGCCGAGTTCGCCCAGGAGGGTGAGTGGGCCGACGGACGCAGTCTGGACTGGTGGTTGCTGGACCAGCCGGCGCACTACGGCGTGCACTCGCTGGTCCGGGACATGAACGCCCTCTACGCCTCGCGCCCGGCGTTGTGGCAGCTCGACCACAGCCCCGAGGGGTTCCAGTGGATCGACGCCAACGACGCGGCCGGCAACACCTTCTCCTGGCTGCGATTCGGCGCCGGCGACGCGGCCGGTGAGCGTCCCGTGGTCGCCAACATCGTCAACTTCAGCGGCGCCCCGCACCACCGCTACCGGGTCGGCCTGCCGCACCCCGGCCGGTGGAACGAGGTGCTCAACACCGACGCCTCCGGCTACGGCGGCTCCGGCGTGGGCAACCTCGGCGCGGTCGAGGCCGAGGAGGTGCCCTGGCACGGGCAGCCCTACTCCGCGGTGCTGACCCTGCCCCCGCTCGGCGCCCTGTGGCTCGAGCCCGACACGACCACGAGGAAGGGCACCCGATGAACGACCCGCGCGCCGGCAGCCCGGCCCAGCCCTCGGACCTCGTCGACGTCGCGCACCTGGTGACGGCCTACTACACCGGCTCCCCCGACCCGAGCGACCCCGACCAGCGGGTCGCCTTCGGCACCTCCGGGCACCGGGGCAGCAGCCTGCGCACCGCGTTCAACGAGGCGCACATCCTGGCCACGACGCAGGCGATCTGCGACTACCGGCGCGAGCAGGGCTACGACGGGCCGCTCTTCCTCGGGCGCGACACCCACGGGCTGTCCGAGCCGGCGTGGGCCTCGGCTCTGGAGGTGCTGGCCGCCAACGACGTGACCGTCCTCGTCGACGACCGCGACGGCTACACCCCCACCCCGGCGGTGTCCCATGCCATCCTGCGGGCCAACCGGGGCAAGGGCGTCGGCCTGGCCGACGGGATCGTGGTCACCCCCTCGCACAACCCGCCCAGCGACGGAGGCTTCAAGTACAACCCGCCCAACGGCGGCCCCGCCGACACCGACGCCACCTCGGTCATCGCCGACCGGGCCAACGCCCTCATCGAGGCCGGGCTCGACGGCGTGCGCCGGATCCCCTTCGCCCGGGCCCGGAAGGCTGCGCAGGCCTATGACTTCCTCGGCACCTACGTCGACGACCTGCCGAACGTCGTTGACCTGCAACGGATTCGGGAGGCGGGCGTGCGCATCGGCGCCGACCCGCTCGGCGGCGCGAGCGTGGCCTACTGGGGCGAGATCGCCGACCGGCACGGCCTGGACCTGACCGTCGTCAACCCGCTGGTCGACGCCACCTGGCGCTTCATGACCCTCGACTGGGACGGCAAGATCCGCATGGACTGCTCCTCCCCCTCGGCCATGGCCGGCCTCATCGACCAGCGCCGCGCCTACGACCTGGCCACCGGCAACGACGCCGACGCCGACCGGCACGGCATCGTCACTCCCGACGCCGGGCTGATGAACCCCAACCACTACCTCGCCGTCGCGATCGGCTACCTCTACGGCGGCGGCCGCCCCGACTGGGCGCCGGCCGCGGCCATCGGCAAGACCCTGGTGTCCTCCTCGATGATCGACCGGGTCGCCGAGTCCGTCGGGCGCGCCCTCACCGAGGTGCCGGTCGGCTTCAAGTGGTTCGTCCCGGGGCTGATCGACGGCTCGATCGCCTTCGGCGGCGAGGAGTCCGCCGGGGCGTCGTTCCTGCGCTTCGACGGGTCGGTGTGGACCACTGACAAGGACGGCATCATCCTGGCCCTGCTCGCCTCGGAGATCCTCGCCGCGACGGGACGCACCCCCAGCGAGCACTACGCCGACCTGACCGCGCGTTTCGGCGACCCCGCCTACGCCCGCGTCGACGCGCCGGCCAACCGCGAGGAGAAGGCCCGGCTCGGCGCGCTCTCACCCGACGCCGTCAAGGCCGAAACCCTTGCGGGAGAGGCGATCACGGCCCGGCTGACCACCGCCCCCGGCAACGGCGCGAAGATCGGCGGCCTCAAGGTCACCACCGAGAACGCCTGGTTCGCCGCCCGGCCCTCGGGCACCGAGGACGTCTACAAGATCTACGCCGAGTCGTTCAAGGGCCCCGACCACCTGGCCCAGGTGCAGGCCGAGGCCCGCGAGGTGGTCTCCGCCGCGCTCGCCGGCTGAGCCGCCCGGTATGCCGCGTGGTCGCCTCCCAGCCCGGGACGCGGCCACACGGCATACACGGAGCCACGGGTGGACCGGTCAGCGGGCCAGACGGGCGTCCTCGTCCTTGACCCACATCCCGATCAGCCCGCGGAAGTGGGCGAGGAACTGCTCCTGCTCGTGCGCGGGGTAGGTGGAGCGCACCGTCGAGGCGAGCAGGGTGTCGAAGTCCGGCGACTGCACCCACTCCAGGACCATCTCGTCGACGTCGGGCAGCGCACTGCCGCAGAACTCCTGGTAGCGCACGGTGTCGAAGTGCTCGTCGGCCAGCCGTTGGTACTCCACGAGCTTGGCCTCGTAGCCCAGCAGCGGGTCGTCGGCGACGGCGAACCACGGGTCGAGGTCGACCTGGGTGCGGGCCCGCCGCCCGGTGGCCAGACAGAACGCCGACCACTTCAGGAGCGCCTTCATCGCCCACGGGAAGTAGTAGTGCAGCGAGGTCACGGCCACGTCGGGGCAGGCGTTGGCGTAGTCGATCGGGTGCACCACCCCGTCCTTGACGAGCATCTCGCAGGAGTTGAACTCCCACCGGAAGAACGCGTTGACGGTCTGCGCAATGGTCCGGGCCTCGGCACCCACGGCGGGTGAGAGGAAGTCGTGCGACACGGCATACCTGTTGTGCATGGGCTCATCGGGCCGGAAGTTCATCACCATCGTCTCGGGCCCGATGGTCAGCGCCCGGGCGAAGACGTCGAAGCCGTCGACCGCCTTCTGCAGGTGCATGAGCATCTCGCCGGAGTCATCGTAGGCGCGGTGCAGGTCGCCCCGGTCCCGGATCATCGACACCCCGCGCCAGGCGCCGCCGTCGAACGGCTTCATGAACAGCGGGTAGCCGACCGACTCGGCCACCGCATCGAGGTCGAACGCCTTGTTGTAGCGGGCCGAGGTGTAGGCCCAGCGGACGTTGTCGACCGGGTGCTTGTAGGGCACGAGCACGGTCTCGGGCACGTGCATGCCCAGGCGCATCAGGGCGCAGTAGGCCGAGTGCTTCTCCATGGCCTGGAACGTGAACGGCGAGTTCAGCAGGTAGACGTCGTCCATCAGCGCGACCTTCTTGAGCCACTCGCGCGGGTGGTAGTACCAGTGCGCCAGCCGGTCGATCACCAGGTCCTGGCGCGGGGTGTCACGCAGGTTGAACGGCTCGATGGTCACCCGCTCGGTGGTGAAGGAGTGCTCCTGCCCACCCGGGTCACGCACCACCCCCAGCCGCCGGACCAGCGCCTCGAACGCCGTGGGCCAGTCCTCCTCCGCCCCCAGCAGCAGGCCGATCAGATGCGTCGTCGAGCTCCCCATGCCCTCTCCTCACACGAATCGCGGCAGGTGGTGTCCCAGCTGCCGTTGCCACCAGGGCCAGTCGTGGGCGCTGTCGCCACCCCAGACGTCGAGCTGGTGGGTGATGCCCTTGTCCCGCAACAGCTCCCCGAAACGCAGCGTGGACGGCAGCGCACCGGTCGGGTGGGTCTCCCACTGACCCTCCCCGCAGACGAGCAGCACCGACAGGCGCGAGCGCAGCCAGTCCAGGTGCTCGCCGTGCAGGTGGGCGACGTAGTCGGTGGGGTTGGCGAAGTAGGCCTCCTGCCCCCGCTCCCCCCAGGCGTGCCACTGCCCGACGTCGTAGTTGCCGGACAGGCCGATCGTCAGCGGGGCGAGGTCGGCGCGCTGGAAGGCGAAGTGCACCGCGTGGTAGGCCCCCATCGACGCCCCCAGGGTGATGAGGTCGTGCCGGCCGCCGAGCTGGTCGAAGACCCACGGCACAGCGGCCTGCTCCAGCCAGGCCTGGTAGGCCCCGTGCCGCCGGGCCCGCTCCTCCAGCGAGAGCGACCCGTCGGACCACGTCAGCGCGTCGAGGGAGTCCACGCAGAAGAACGACACCCGGCCGGCGTCGAGCAGCCACTGGACCGGCTCCAGCATGCCGCGCTCGGCGAAGTCCTCGGCCCGGCCGCCCTCGCTGGGGAAGACCAGCACCGGACGGCCCCAGTGGCCATGGCGGACCAGCCCGAGACGGTGGTCCGTGCCCGGGACGGCGAGCTCCACCCGGCCGTCCTGCATGACCTCATCCTCGCGTGATCCAGCAATCCCGCAAGACGTCGGTCAGGTGGGGGTCCAGTGCGTCGCGCCAGGCGGTGTAGTTGTGCAGGTCGGGCACCTCGGCGTGGCGGACCGTGTGCCCCGCCCGGGCGAGGGCCGCGGCCATGGCCCGGTTGTTGGGCGCGTTCTCCTCCAGCGCCCCGCAGGTCAGGCCCACCACGAGCGGGTGGTCGGTATGCCGGGTGCCCAGCACCGCGCGCACCTGGTCCACGATCCGGGCGAACCACGGGAAGTCCTGCTCCATCCCGTCGAGCTCCGCCTGGAAGAAGGAGCCGGACTGGGCGAACACCGCACCGACCGCCGGGGCCCGCAGGCCGGCGAGCAGCGAGGTCAGCCCGCCGAGGCTGGCGCCCATGAGCGCCACCGGCGCGGACACGGCATACCGCCGGGCCAGGGTGGTGAGCACCGGGCCGGTGAGGGTGCGCAGGTACTGCGGCGACCCGGAGTACCACGGGCTGCGCTCCACCGGCTGGAGCAGCGCCACGCGGTGCCGCGGAAGCACCGCGTCGGCGACCTGCACCGCGCTGAACCGGGTCAGCGAGGCCAGCTGGTCGTACTCCGGCCCGTCGTGCACCACCAGCAGCGGCAGCGGCTCGGCGTCCACGGCGTCGACCGGCGACCACACCGTGACCGGGACCGGGTCGGCGGTCTCCCCCGCCACCTCGAAGGCGTCGAACCGCCCGGGCACCCCGTCCCGCGCCAGCCACGCCGGCGGGAGGTAGCCCGGCAGCTCGACGACCGAGCGGGGGCCGAACGCCGACTCGACCCGTGCCGGGTTGGCCGGGTCGGTCTGCGTGGCCACCCCGTCGGGGCCGGTCACCGTGAAGGTGTACTCCAGCCGCTGCAGGTCGGGCCGGGGCAGGCGCAGCTCCCACCGCCCGTCCCGGCGCACCAGGTCGCGGGTGCGGGCCGGCAGCACCGAGTCGACGTCGAGCCGCACGGCCGAGAACCTTTGCTCCGGGTCGGGCAGGCGGAAGCGGATCCAGCGGTCGAGGACCTTGGGCGGGTCCGCCGCGCGCCGGGCGGCAGGGGTCACCGGGAGTGACTCAGAACAGTGCGCTCATGAGGGCGCCGCGGGCCTTGCGCACCCGCTCGTCGTGGGCACCCACCACCTCGAACAGCTCGAGGAGGTGCTCGCGCACGGCGTTGCGCTCGTCACCGGAGGTGACCCGGACGAGGTCGATCAGCCGACCGAAGGCGTCCTCCACGTGACCGCCGAGCACGTCGAGGTCGGCCACCAGGGTCTGGGCGGAGACGTCCTCGGGGGCCGCGGCCGCGGCCGCACGGGCCGCCTGCAGGTCGGCGCCGGCGGTGCGCCGCATGAGGTTGACCTGGGCCAGGCCGAGCTTGGCGTCGGCGTCGGCGGGGTTCTCCAGCAGCGCCCGCTCATAGGCAGCCACGGCGGCGTCGAGGTCGTCACGCTCGATGGCGTCGTAGGCCTCCTGGTGCAGCGGGGGCAGCGGCGCCTCCAGCGCCGGCTCCCCCTCGGGCGCCGCCTCCAGGACCTCGACCCGCCCGGTCACGCCGTGCTGCACGGCGAGCTCGAGCAGCTTGCCGATGACCGCCTCGACCTGCTCGCGCGGCTGCACGCCGGCGAACAGCGGCACGGGCTGGCCCTGGATCAGGCCGAGGGCGACCGGCACGGTCTGGACCTGCACCGCCTGCATCAGCGCGCCGGCCAGCCCCGGGCTCGCGTCGGCATCGACGGAGACCATGCGGAAGCGGCCCTCGGAGGCCCGGGCCACCGACTCCACGAGGTCGGCGAACTCGGCCGTCTCCGGCATGGAGGACGACCACAGGATGACCACGGCCGGCACAGTGACCGAGCCGTTGACCACGGCGGTGAAGGAGTCCTCGGTGGCCTCCACGCGCAGCCCGTCGCCGCCGCGTGCCGGGCCGCCGCCGGGCGCACCCCCGGCCGGGCCGCCCTGCGCCGGGGTCGCCGGGCGGGCGAGGGAGGACAGGTCCACGGCGCCGCGCAGAGCCGCGGCGTTGAAGGGCTGCGAAGTCATGCCGGCATTCTCCCTGATCTGCAGGCGTCGTGGGTCAGGACCCCGAGGCCGAGACGAGGTGCTCGGTCGCGCCGACCAGCGTGGCCTGCCCCGATCCCTTGGGGACGGCGAAGACGACCATCTCCAGCGTGCGCATCGTCGCCTGCTTGGTCAGCTTGGTCTTGCCCGGCACCAGTGTCGTGAACTGCTTGGGCGCGGTCAGCGAGCTGCCCGCCTTCTTCACGGTGAAGGTGTCGGTGCGCTCCAGCACCCCGAAGACCAGGGCGCCGCCGCCGTTCTGCGCGATGGCGAAGACCGAACCCGGCTGCACCGTGTGCCTCTGAGTGAACGACGCGAACTTCGACACGTCGGACGCCTGCTGGGCGGCCCCGGCGCGCACCTGGGTGGCGAACCGGTCGTCGGTGTAGGGCGGGTTGGTCACCTTCGCCGCCGGGAAGCTGAGCCCCTTGGCGTAGTCCGTCAGCAGGCTCTGGGGCGACATGGCCAGGCCCTTGCCGTCGGTGACCAGGCGGGAGCCGCTGGCCAGGGAGGTGAAGGACCGCACGCTGGAGCCGGGGAGCATGGTGGCCGACTCGGCGATGCGGTACGGCGTGCGCGCGTCCGGGGAGGTCACCAGGTGCAGCACCGGCAGGCCGCCCTTGTCCGGGACCGTCTGGACGACGATGACACGGGGGAAGCCCTCGCCCCGCGGCAGCGCCAGGATCCGGGGCTGCTCGGGGGCGATGGCCGGCGAGTTGCCGCCCACCTGCGGGGCGACCGAGGCGAGGCGGGCGTCGGCCACCGCGGCGGTGAGGGCGTTGCCGCTGTAGGCGACGGCCCGGGCCGCCTTGACGTCGCCGGAGCCGGAGCGGGACTGACCGGCCGCGGTGAACACCCGGTCGACGATCCCCTGTGCCTGCGCGGGGGTCACCGAGGCGATGTCGGTGACGGGCGCCGGCGGCTCGTGCACCCCGGCGATGGCCTTGCCGAGCCCGCAGCCGGACAGGGACAGGCAGACGGCTGCCGCGGCAGTGATGCTCGCGATGCGGCGGTTCATGCGTCCACCTCCTCGGGGGCGCTCGGGTCGGGTCGGTCGGTCGTGATGACCGCGGTGTCGTCGGTTTCCGCGGAGGCGGCACCGCTCGTGGTGTCGCCGCGCCGGGGGCGCCGGGGCAACAGGTTGGGCCGGTGCAGGTGCCGGCTGCTGCGGCTGGTGGCTCCGGCCTGCGGCGCGGGAGCAGCCGTCAGGTCCTGCCAGAGGAAGAAGCCGGCGCCCGCGGCGAGCAGCGCGCCGACGAGCAGCAGCAGCAGCGACAGGAAGAACCAGGTCTTGTGGTGCCAGGCGACCGTCACGTCCATGTCCGGCAGCGGGGCGCCGCCGGGGGCGGCGACGACCAGCGTCTCGGGGCCCTGGCCCTGGGCGACCACGACGCTGGCGGAGCCGCGCACCTGCTGGCTCACCCGCCATACGTCGGCGGTGGTGACGTCCGGCATCGCGGTGGAGCCGGTCCGCGCGGAGGTCATCGACCCGGCAGGCCAGGAGACGCCCTTCACGGTGGTCCGCCGGGCGTCGCGCAGCACGGCTGCGGCGTCGGAGGCGCCGGCCAGGCCGACCCACAGCGGTCCGCCGTCCTTGCGCGTGACGGTCACCTCAGTCGGGACGTCGAGCGCGTTGAGGACCTTGGGCTCGATGGTGAGCGCCCCGGTCTGGGTCAGGCGGGAGCCGAAGGTGGCTCCGCCGGACGGGCCGAGGGTCACGCACAGCCAGAGGCCGAGGATCGCGAGGACAGCGCCCACCACGGCCACCGAGAGGCCGAGGGCGCGTCGTGTCGCAGTGGTCACGATATCGTCCTTCGTGTCGGGGAACGTGGTCGTGGCGCGCCCCCAGGCACCCGTTATCCGGTCCACCATGGCCCACCCGGGAGGCCGGACACAAATCCATCACGGTCGATCCGGAGCCACCGATGGCATGATCACGGAATGCCTTCCGCCCCCACGCCGAGCACCAAGCGCCCGCCCGGCCGGCCGCGGCGCGCCGCCACGGAGCAGGCCATCGCCGACGCCGCCCGAGTCGTGCTGGCCCGGGAGGGCGTGGCCCGCATGTCGATCGAGCAGGTGGCCCAGGAGGCGGGTGTGGCCAAGACCACCGTCTACCGCCGCTGGCCCAGCAAGGTCGAGCTCGCGGTCGACGCGGTGGCGGCGACGTTCGACGCGATCACCCTGACCGACCAGGGGTCGCTGCTCGCCGACCTGCACGAGGGCATCGGCCAGGCCGCGACGCTGCTGTCCGACCCCTCGATCAGCGGCGCGTATGCCGCGCTGCTGGCCGAGAGCGCGCGTGACCCGCACGGGGTCGGCACCCTGGTGCGCGGCACGCTGGCCGAGAAGCTGCACGGGATCGTCGGGGACTGTGTGCAGCGCGGCATCGCCCGGGGCGAGATCGACCCGGGGTCGGTCGACGTCGACCTGCTCGGCGACCTCGTCGTCGGGACGGTGCTGCACCGGGCCCTGATGACGGGGTCGGCCGACGCCGGCTTCGTCGAGGCGCTGATCGCCCTGCTCGCCGACGTCGCCGACGCCCGGGCTCAGAAGCGGGCCGGCTCGCGGTAGATCCCCCAGCGGTCGCGCAGCGCGTTGCAGATCTCGCCCAGCGTGGCCTCGGCCCGCACGGCGTCCAGCATCGCCGGGATCATGTTGCCGTCGGAGTCGGCGACCTCGAGCATCCGCGCCAGCGCCGCCGACACGGCCGCGTCGTCCCGGCCCGCCTTGCGCTCGGCCAGCACGCGCACCTGCTCGCGCTCGACCTCGTGGCTGACCCGCAGGATCTCCAGCTCGTGGCTGACCGACTCCGTGTGGCAGTTGACGCCGACGACCCTCTTGTCACCCTTCTCCAGCGCCACCTGGTACTGGAAGGCGGACTCGGCGATCTCCGCCATGAACCAGCCGTCCTCGATGCCGCGCAGGATGCCGGAGGTCATCGGCCACACGCCGCCGGTGGCCTGGCCGGTGCTGAGCCGGACCCGCTCGGCCAGGCCCGCCGTGTCGGCGGCGCGCAGGTCGGTCGTCCCCATCGAGAGGATCTTGTCGAAGATGGCCTCGGCCTCGGCCTCGATCCTGTCGGTGAGGGCCTCGACATACCAGCTGCCGCCGAGCGGGTCGGCGACGTTGACCACACCGGTCTCCTCCATGATCACCTGCTGCGTGCGCAGGGCGACCTCGGCGGACTGCTCGGTCGGCAGGGCGAGGGTCTCGTCGAGGGCGTTGGTGTGCAGGGAGTTCGTGCCGCCGAGCACCGCGGCGAGCGCCTCGACGGCGGTGCGCACGACGTTGTTGTAGGGCTGCTGCGCGGTCAGCGACACCCCGGCGGTCTGGGTGTGGAAGCGCAGCCACTGCGCCTTGTCGCTCGTCGCGCCGTAGACGTCACGCATCCAGCGGGCCCAGATGCGCCGCGCCGCGCGGAACTTGGCGATCTCCTCGAAGAAGTCCAGGTGGCTGTCGAAGAAGAAGGACAGCCCGGGCGCGAAGGTGTTGACATCCAGCCCGCGGGACAGGCCCAGCTCGACGTAGCCGAAGCCGTCGGCCAGCGTGAACGCCAGCTCCTGCGCGGCCGTGGAGCCGGCCTCGCGGATGTGGTAGCCGGAGACGGACAGGGGCTTGTAGTCGGGAATCTTCTCGGCGCAGTACTCCATGAGGTCGCCGATCAGGCGCAGGTGCGGCTCGGGGGCGAACAGCCACTCCTTCTGAGCGATGTACTCCTTGAAGATGTCGGTCTGCAAGGTGCCGTTGAGCACGCCGATGTCGACCCCCTGCCGCTCGGCGGCGACGAGGTACATGCAGAAGACGGGCACGGCCGGGCCGCTGATCGTCATCGAGGTGGTGACGTCACCGAGCGGGATGTCCTGGAACAGCACCTCCATGTCCGCGGCCGAGTCGATCGCCACGCCGCAGTGCCCGACCTCGCCGAGGGACAGCGGCTCGTCGGAGTCGCGGCCCATGAGCGTGGGCATGTCGAAGGCGACGGACAGGCCGCCACCGCCGCGGGCCAGGATCATCTTGTAGCGCTCGTTGGTCTGCTCGGCGTTGCCGAAGCCGGCGAACTGCCGGATGGTCCACGCCCGGCCGCGGTAGCCCGTGGCGTGCAGGCCCCGGGTGAACGGGAACTCCCCCGGCCAGCCGATCCGCTCGGGCACCTCGGTGCCGTCGGCCGGCCCGTAGACCGGGTCGACCTCCATGCCCGACAGCGTGGTGAAGTCCGCGTCGCGCACCTGTCCCCGGGCCTGGGCGGCGTCGTAGCGCTCCTGCCAGCGGGAACGGCCGGACCCGGCGTCGGACGGCGTGGCGGAGGACGGCTGCGGGGAGGTCATGCCCCCAATTTACTTGGACGTCCTAGTAGTTGTCACGGGGCCGGCGGCCATGTCAGGACAGGTATGACGAGTCGTCGCCCCACTCTTGCGCAAGAAGGTGTCGCTGTGGCCCAGCGACCCGCGGTCCGCAGCGACCGTATTGTGCGCAAAGGGCTACTCGTGGAAGTCGCCGGCCGCGACGCGCACCTTGCGCAGCAGCCGGAACAGCTCCTCGTGCTCGGCGGGAGTGAGTGCTCCCAGGCCGAAGCCGGCGGCGACCAGGTCGGTCGTGGCTGCCTCCATCACCTCGCGACCGGTGTCGGTGATGACGGCGAGGGTGCCGCGGCCGTCCTCGGGGTTGGGCCGACGCTCGACGAACCCCTGGGCGGCCAGCCGCTGGACGATGTTGGTGGCGCTGGTGGGGTGGACCATGAGCCGCTCCCCCACCTTGCTCATGGGCAGCTGGCCGTGGCGGCTGAACACCAGCAGCACCAGTGCCTCGTAGCGGGCGAAGGTCAGCCCGTGCCGCCCGACGATGGCGTCGAAGTCGCCGATGAGCAGCTGCTGCACGCGCATCACCGACGTGGCCGAGGCCATCGCCGCCACCTGCGAGCGGCCACCCCAGCGGGCGCGCCAGAGCTCGGCGGCCCGGCGGATCGGGTCGAAGGGCAACGAGACGCGGGTGGGCACGGCCACACGCTAGTGGGCGCGGGCGAGCGCTCCCCGGACCATCCGGATCTCGGGCGCCCCCGTGCCCTCGTGCACCTTGGCGGCCCCGTCGGGGGCGAACCCGTGCCTTCGGTAGAACGCCTGCGCCCGGGCGTTGTCCACCAGCACCCACAGCGAGGCCGGCCGGTCACCGACCACGGCCGCCACCAGCTCGTCGGCAAGCCCGGTCCCGTGGTGGGCCGCCAGGACGTTGATCGCGTAGAGCTCCCACACCGTCGGGGCGTCCTCGTCGCGGGTCGGCCCACCGGTGGCCAGGCCGACGATCTCTTCGTCCTCGCCCGCGGTGGCCACGACGACCAGGGCCTCCGGCTCGTCCACCTCGAGGCGCAGCCGCCAGCGGTGCGCCGAGTCCTCGGCGCTGAGCGCGTCGAGGTAGTCCGCCGGCAGCAGCCCGGCGTAGGCCTCGCGCCAGATCGCGGTGTGCACCTGTCCGAGGGCCTCGGCGTCGCTCACGGCAGCCGGCCGCACGGCATACCCGCCCCTCACGACCCCTGCCCGGTATGCCGGGTGACCGCCTCCCCGAGGCGGGTCACCTTGGCCTCCAGCTCGCCGGTGAACCCGGGGCGGATGTCGGCCTTGAGCACCAGCGAGACCCGCGGGCCGTACTGCCCGACGGCGTCGCAGGCGCGGCGCACGACGTCCATGCACTCCTCCCAGCTGCCCTCGATGGTGGTGAACATCGAGTCGGTGCGGTTGGGCAGGCCGGAGTCGCGCACCACGGCCACCGCTGCGGCGACGGCGTCACTGACAGAGCCGGTGCTGTCGGCGGGGTCGGAGGAGCCGGACGGGGCGACGGAGAAGGCGACGAGCATGGGCCGATCCTAGGCGTGTCGGGGTGGGGGGAGGCTCACCGCGGAGCCCGGACCACGCTCATGACGCCCTCGTGCAGCGCGAGCTCGGCGTCCGAGGCGGCCGCCGCCTCCGGGTCGTGGGTGGACATGATGACCACGGCGCCGCGCCGGGCCTCGGCCCGCAGCAGGGCGACCACCCGCTCCCGGTTGCCGGCGTCGACGTCGCTGGTCGGCTCGTCGGCCAGGATCACGGCGGCACCCTGGGCGAGGGCCCGGGCGACCGCCACGCGTTGCTGCTGGCCGCCGGAGAGCTCCTCGACGAGGTGGCGGCCGGACTCGCCCAGCCCGGTGGACTCCAGCGCCGCGCCGGCCTGCTCCCACGCCTCCCCGGCGGGCACGCCGGCGGCGAGCAGGGGCACCACGACGTTCTCCTCGGCGCTGAGCATCGTGGCCAGGCCGTTGCCCTGCGGCACGAGGGAGACCCCCAGCCGCACCGCCTCCTCGTGGCCGGTCACCGGCTGGTCGCCGACGTGCACCGTGCCGGCGGCGAGCGGCTGCGCGCCGCAGATCGCCCACAGCAGCGAGGACTTGCCGGCACCCGAGGGACCGGTGACCGCGAGCAGGGTGCCGGGGTGCACGGTGAACGACACGTCGTGCAGCGCCGGCTCCCCGTCGTAGGCCACGCACACGCCCTCGACCCGCACCGTCGGCGCGCTCATGACCGGTCCTCCTGACGCTGGGGCAGCAGCTGGATGGTGCCGTCCTCGAGGTGGACGCGCACCAGCGTCCCCGGCGGCAGGATCTCGAGCACGTGGGGTGGCAGGGGCAGGGCACCGTCCGCGGACACCACGGCGTACTCCTCGCCGTTGCGGCCCTCTCCCCCAATGCGCCCGTCGCGGATGGTCACCGTGCGCCGCATCGCGGCGGCGACCTCGGGGTCGTGGGTGACCAGGACGACGGTGGTGCCGAACTCACGGTTGACCCGGGCGAGGGTGTCGAGCACGGTGCCCCGCGCCTCGTGGTCGAGCTGGCTGGTCGGCTCGTCCGCCAGCAGCAGCCCCGGAAGGGTGGCGACGGCGACACCGACCGCGAGGAGCTGCAGGTGGCCGGGCGTGAGCCCCGCCAGCGGCCGCCTGGCGTGGCGGTGCATCCCGACGAGCTCGAGCACCTCCGCCGGGCTGGGCAACGCGGAGACCCCCTGACGCCGCGCGGCACCCTGGGCGAACTCGACGTTCTGCACCGGGGTCAGGTAGGGCAGCAGGTTGCGGGCGGCGCCCTGCAGCACCAGGCCGATGTCGCGGGCGCGCAGATCGTCCAGCGCGGGTTCGGGCAGCGACGACAGCTCGTGCTCGCCGACGTGGATCTTGCCCGCGCTCGGGCGTAGCAGCCCGCCGAAGAGGCTCAGCAGGGTGGACTTGCCCGAGCCCGAGGGGCCGAGGAGGCCGACCATGTCGCCCGCCTCGACACTGAGGTCGACCCCGGCGAGGGCCGCCACGTCGTGGCCGTCGGCGCGGTAGATGTGGACCAGCCCCGTGGTCCGCACCGGCATACCGCGGTTCACCGGCCCGTTCACAGCACCTCCCGGACCCGGTCGAGGGTGGCGCGCGTGGACAGGCCCTGGCCCACCCGCACCGCGACGACGAGGAGGACCACCAGGGCCACGGCGGCAGCGGCGAGCACCGCTGGCCAGGACGAGCCCGACGGCGGCAGCGGGAGGCGGGGAGGCGTGGTGAACAGCGGGATGATCGGCAGGGCCAGCGCCGCGCCGGCCACGCCGCACACCGCGCCGGCCAGCACCGCCGGCACCACGACCAGCACCTGCTCGCCGACCGCGACGCGGCGCAGGTCCTGCCGGCCCAGCCCGACCAGGCGCAGGGCGGCGTGGTCGCGCGCCCGCAGCCGCCAGGACGTGGCGACGACCACGACGACGACCAGGCCCGCCATCAGCAGGGCCGCGATGCCCACGACCAGGGCCAGCTGGAGCCCCCACGCCGACGCCGACCCGGCATAGTCACCGGCGACGCCATCGGTCGTCGTGACGCCCTCGACCTGCACGCCGCCGTGCCGCAGCGCGGTGCTGACCCGGTCGACCACGGCCGGGTCGGACCGCGCGAGCCACACCTGCACCGTCGCCAGCGAGTCCAGCGTCCCGCCCTCGCGCTGGAGCGTGTCCAGGTTGACCAGAACCGTGTTGGGCGTGCCGCCCGGCGCCAGCGGGACGTGCCCGACGACCTGCATCCGGCGCGCCTGCCCGTCGAGCCCCGGCGACGCGAACGTCCCCCGGTCCAACCCCGACGGCAGGGACCCGGCGAGCAGTGCCGGCATGTTCACCGGCGTCGACGCGTGCTGGAGGGCGACCTCCTGGGAGGCGGCGTCGGAGTAGCGGACCCGCAACGAGGACCCGTCCGCGGTGGCGGTGATGTCGTCCGGCCCGGGGCTGGAGTTGTCACCGGGCAGCCACGTCCCGTCGCCGCCCCAGGGCGCGGTGGAGCCGTCCACGCCGAGCGGGCCGAGGACGAACGAGCCCGCCGTGACTGCGTAACGGGAGGCCGGCGCGTCGACCGTGATGGCCGCGAGGCGGCACCCCTTGGCGCAGCTGACCGGCGCCGACACGGTGTGGGGCGCCGTGGCCCCGAACGGGATCGGGCCGAGGTCCAGGCTGCT